>JALUWF010000387.1 GCA_027019785.1 Mariprofundus sp.
GTGAGTTTTATCCACATCAGCAGCCGTACAACCAAAATACTGCATGGATGTCCGGGGCTGTTGCCTGATGGAAACCAGACTATCCCATAAACTTGGGCAACGTCTTGCCCTGACGCCACAGTTGACGCAAAGCCTGAAAGTGCTCTCTATGAACTGCATGGATCTGGAGAATTATCTGGAGGAGTCCATCGAATCCAACCCGATGCTGGAGATGGATTTCAGCGCAGCGACGGCTGGTGAGGCGGGTTCGCAGGAGCATGCGCTGGAAGTAGCTGAACAGGAGCGCTGGAAAGAGAGCGGCGACAACCGATGGGAAACCATGTATGCCCCGTCCAGCCGTGACCATGGGCAAGATGGATTTAGCGAACGTGAGCCGTTGTGGCGTGAAGAATTGAGTCTGAGCGACTCCCTGCATGAGCAGGTGGATCGTCAGCCGATGTCGGATGATGATCGCATGCTGGCGCATATGATTATCGACTCGCTGGATGACGACGGTTATTTTCGCACTGATCCGACCGAATTCGCAGCGCAAATTGCCGATCAACTGACAACGGATGCAGCTTCGGTTGAACATGTTGTCGAGCATGTCATTCAGCAACTGGAGCCGGCCGGTTTTGGCGCTCGCGATCTGACCGAGTGTCTGCTCATGCAACTGGATGTCGAACAGGAGGCGGATGCCTGTATCAGACGCTTGCTGCTACATTTTTCCGATGCGCTGCAGCAGCCCGATGCTGAGCTGGCGCAGATGGCGGAGTGCAGTGTCGAGATGATTCAGCAGGCCAGAGTGCGTATGCGCCGTCTGGATCCTTTCCCCGGTCACGGTCTGCATGGGGATAACAACTATTATATCCGGCCTGAAATTGTATTCAAACGTAACACGGCAAATGCTATTGAAGTGGAGATTCCCGGCACCGGCTGGCAAGGCATTCGCCTCAATGAGCGATGGAAGGAGCATCAGTGGCAGGGTACAGACAAGGAATTCATGTCGCAGGCTATGAAGGAAGCAAAATGGCTGCTGCATGCGCTGGATCAGCGCAGTGAAACGCTGATGAAAGTGGCGTTGTGCCTGGCGCAGCGCCAGCGGGCGTTTCTGGAATACGGCGTGCTGGGGCTCAAGCCGCTGACTCTGCAGGACGTGGCAGAAGATGTCGGCTTGCATGAGTCGACCATTTCCCGAGTTACCAGTGGCAAATATGCCGATA
Organism: Mariprofundus sp.; assembly: GCA_027019785.1. GTDB lineage: Bacteria > Pseudomonadota > Zetaproteobacteria > Mariprofundales > Mariprofundaceae > Mariprofundus. The sequence continues at coordinate 1,203 of JALUWF010000387.1, forward strand.
CGCCGATTGGTCTGATTGAGCTCAGGCGCTTCTTTTCGGCTGGTCTGCCGACGCGCGGCGGCGGCATGATCTCCGTCTATCGCGTACAGCAGCGGGTTAAGGCGCTGATCGATTCCGAGCCGGCCAAACGTCCGATTTCAGATCAGGCTATCGCCGATCGGCTGCAGGCGGAAGGGGTCGAGATTGCCCGTAGAACCGTAGCCAAGTATCGTGAACAATTGGGGCTGCCGCCAAGCAGCCAGCGGCGGCGTGCCGCAAAATCACGTCAAGGATAATGACTTCGTAAGAAGTCATTAGAGTGCCCATGGATGGGCGCGCAAATCCACAGCTAGCATCGCAAGTTGTTGGTTTGAAATATCAAAAAAACGGAGGAAAAAATATGCAAGTATCCATTACAGGACGCCATGTAGAACTCACAGAACCGATGAAATCATATGTCATCGACAAGCTGCAACACCTGAAACACTCATTTGATCATGTTGTGGATGTGCACGTCGTACTCTCGGTGGAGAAGTTCCGTCAACGTTGTGAAGTGAGCATGCAGGCCAATGGCGTCAATATTCACGGCAGTGATGAAACAGAGGATATGTATGCATCAATCGACGGCGTGGTTGACAAGCTGAACCGCCAGCTCAAGCGTTATCGGGCCAAATTGCGTCGCCATCGCGGTGTGGCGCAGCAGCAGACCCGTGAAATCAAGGTGTCGCACAAGGTACTGGATCTGGCCAATGATCGTGAGGAATTGTCCGAAGATCATCAGCCGGAAACCCTGCGCCATGAACAACTTGACGCCAAACCGATGAGTGTGGATGAAGCGGTCATGCAACTGGAACTGGGTAGCCGCGACCTGCTGTTTTTCACCAATGATGAATCTGAACAGCTGAATGCGGTCTATCGTCGGCCGGATGGAGCTTTAAGCTGGATTGAACCGGAAGCTGCCTGATCCGATTCACAGGAGATATGATGAAACTGTTGACTGCCGAGCATATTTTGCTCAATTCACACGCCCATAGTAAACGGGCGCTAATCACTGAACTGTCTAATATGCTGACCTCCATTGATCTCGATACGGTGATGGAAGTGGTGATGGCCCGGGAGCAGCTTGGCAGTACAGGCATAGGCCATGGGGTGGCGATACCCCATGGCCGTATGCCGGACTTGCCCTCCCCCGTACTGGCTCTGGCACGGCATGTGGATGGGGTGGACTTTGAGGCGATTGATGGCAACCCCGTGCATATTGTCGTACTGCTGCTGGTACCTGATTCCGATGACCGGCAACATCTGGAGTTGTTGGCACAACTGGCCAGAAACCTGCAACAGGAGTCGTTTCGCCAACAGATTATGCAGGCCGATAGCGAGATCGCTATTGCATCGCTGTTTGCCAACAACGTAACTATCGGCTGATGCCGCAACCCCGTCACATCACCATTCGCGAATTGCTGGCCGAGCAGGGAGAGGCTGCGAAGATGCGGCTGGTGGCCGGTGAGAAGGGGCTGGATCGTTACATTGATCACCCGCGGATTCAAAAGCCATCGCTGGCTTTTGCGGGCTATATTGAACATTTGAGCGATTATCGCCTGCAGGTGATCGGACAAACCGAATTAAGCTATCTTGCCACACGTACGGCGGTGGAACAGAAAATGGCAGTGGATACTGTCTTCGACCTGCGTCTGGCCGGCGTGATTATTACACGACAACAACCGCCGCCTGATATTATTCTGGAGGCGGCGCGGCGAACGGATACGCCGTTGCTGGTGTCGGAATATCCATCTTCCACATTCATGACCAATATGATGCTGTTTTTGTCGCACAGGCTGGCGCCGGTGGTCTACCAGCATGGGGTCTATATGGATATTTTCGGTCTTGGCGTGCTGATTACCGGTGCCAGCGGCATTGGCAAGAGTGAAATTGGTCTGGAACTGATTTCTCGTGGCCATCGTCTGATTGCTGATGATATGGTCGAATTTTCCCGTGAAAGCCCTGAAGTCACCGTCGGTCGCAGTCCGGATGCCCTGCGTTACCATATGGAAATTCGCGGTCTGGGCATTCTCAATATTCGCGAACTGTATGGCGCGGCTGCGATTACCGATACCAAGCGCTTGAGCCTGGTGGTGGAGCTGGTGCCCTGGGATCATGTGGCGCCGGAAGATCGCGTGCTGGGTGAAGATAGTGAGACGGATATTCTGGAAGTGACCATTCCGCGTGTGCCGATTCCCATTCGTTCCGGCCGTTCGCTGGCCGTGCTGATTGAAGTGGCGACTCGTGATCAGCTGCTGAAGCAGCGGGGTATTCATAGTGGTGAAGACTTTGTGCAGTCGTTGCAGCACAGAATCGAACAGGGGCAGTAAACAGATGCCGTCGAATTCGGATAGAACAGCGGAGATAACCCCGATATGCTATTGATCAGCGGCCTGTCCGGCGCGGGCAAGAGCACTGTGTTGCATTCTCTGGAAGATGCGGGCTTCTTCTGCACCGATAATCTGCCACTGGAAATGTTACAGGAGTGGATGATTAGCATGCACGGTCGCAAACAGCCGGCGGCGGTCTGTCTGGATACGCGCAGCGGGTTTACCGCCCATGCCATCAAGGCGGCGATCGAAGATGTGCATGCCCCTGAGGCGTGGCAGTTGCTGTTTGTTGAAGCGGAAGACAGCGCCTTACAGCGCCGCTTCTCCACCATCAGGCGTCGTCACCCCTTTCATGCAGGGGATGATCTGATGGATTCGATTCAACAGGAGCGTGAGGCGCTGATGCCGATTCGGGCCATGGCCGACCTGGTTCTCGACAGTAGCCGTTTAACTCCCTATGAACTGGCCGAGAGAGTGGATCTGTTCTGGCGCCAACCAGGGCAGATGCAATCCCGGTTATCCTGTACCATCATTTCATTCAGCTACAAAAACGGCTTGCCGGCCAATGCGGATATCGTATTCGACATGCGTTTTCTGCCCAATCCGCACTATGAGGAGGGGCTGGCTGAACTGACAGGTCGCGATGCAGGCGTGATCTCGTTTTTACAGTCACACCCGGAAGTGGAGCAGGCCGAAGTTCATATCCGGCAGTGGATTACATTCATCTGGCCGCACTTGCGCAAAGAACGAAAACAATACTTTACGCTGGCTTTCGGCTGTAGCGGCGGCCGGCATCGTTCTGTCTATATGGCTGAATCGCTGGCTCGCTGGGTGCAACAACAAGGCCTGGCGATCGCGCCGACGATTCAGCACCGGGAGTTGGGCATTGTTCAGCAGGGTAGCACGGAGCAACAACACACAGGAGTCGAATTATGATCGGAATTGTGCTGGTTGGTCATGCACGCATAGCCAGTGAAATGATGCAGGCGGTGCAGTATGTGGTCGGTGAACAGCCCTTGATGGACACGCTGGATATCACGGCAGGGAGCAGTCCGGAATCCCTGTCCGACAAGTTGGCGGCGAAAATTCACAACTGCGATATTGGTCAGGGCGTATTGCTGCTGGCCGATATGTTTGGTGGCACGCCGTGCAATGTGGCCATGGGCTTCCTGAAGAGCGGCCACATTGAGGTGGTATCCGGCTTCAACCTGCCTCTGCTCATCAAGGCAGCCACATTGCGTCAGCATGTCAGCCATGTTAGCGAACTGGCTCAGCAGGTAGTCCGATCCGGGCGTCAATATATCCAGGTAGCGCCCGATCTTGCAGCCAGCAATCATGGTAGCCAGCCTGATGCCGTAATCAGCCATGCGGATGCCTGAACAGCACATACGGATTTGCAACAAGCTTGGCCTGCATGCCCGTGCATCGGCCAAACTGGCGACTGAAGCCAGTCGCTTCAAATCAGAAATCATGCTGATCAAGGGTGATATTGCAGTGAACTGTAAAAGTATCATGGGCATCATGATGCTGGCTGCCTGCAAAGGTACGGATCTGCTGCTGCGCGCTGAAGGCAGTGATGCAGTTGCTGCGCTTGCAGTAATCAAGGACTTGGTAGATAGCCGCTTCGGAGAAGCGGAATGAATGATGGCTGCCGTGCGGGGCGACATCCTGCCATACGCAGAGAAGGGCGAGCGATTGCTTCCAGTTCCGGTGTTGTCATTGGACGGGTAAAGGTGCAGATGCATGGGCGTCAGCTGGTTCCCGAACACACGGTTAACAGTCATTTGATTGAACAGGAAGTTGCACGACTGGTGGCGGCGATTGAGATGGCCGCAGAAGCGGTTGATATTGAGCGTCATCATCTGATCAATGCCGGCGTTCGGGATCCTCTGATGATTCTGGATATGCACCATATGCTGATTACGGATCCGGAACTGTTGTTAAAAACCAGTTCGCGTATTCGTCATGATTGCATCAATGCCGAATGGGCGCTGCGGCTGGAAATGGATGCCATCCAGACTGTTTTTGAGCAGATTGACGACGAATATCTGCGCAACCGCAAGCATGACATTGAACATGCATGCAGTCGTATTCTCGATCATTTGACTGGCGCACCGGAGAGGCCGGCGGGTATCGGCTGTCTGGATGAATACGGAGACGAAGCGGTGATTTATGTCAGTGATGATGTTTCCGTTTCCGAGGTTGTCAGTATGTGGCGACATAAGGTGGCTGGTATTATCACCGAGCTTGGCGGCGCAGATGCGCATAACATTATCGTTGCTCGCGGTATCGGGCTGCCGGCGCTGGTCGGGGCGAGCGGAATTCTGAATGATATTCACGACGGCGACAGCCTGGTTCTGGATGCCGAACAGAATGTGTGGATACTAAATCCGCCGCAAAATGAACAAGCTGCCTATACGAAATTCAAAGCTGCTATTTCAATCAGCCAGAAAGACCTGGAAGCGTTTGCCGTCAAACCGTCACTCAGCGCAGATGGCCATGAACTGAAGCTGATGGCCAATATCGAGTTCCCGGAGGAACTCGAACTGGCTGAACAGATCGGCATTGACGGCATCGGTCTCTATCGCAGCGAATTCCTGTTTATCAATGAATCCAGTATGCCCGATGAAGCATGCCAGTATGAGCAATATGTCAAACTCATCCATCGCATGGATGGCAAGCCTGTCACCATGCGGCTGCTCGATGTCGGAGGCGACAGACCCTGGTTATACAGTGATCTGGCTGGCCACGATTATGCCGGTGCCAATCCGGCCATGGGGCTGCGCGGACTGCGCCTGTTGCTGCGCAACCCTGAACTGTTAAGCATCCATCTCTCCGCCATGCTCAGGGCTGCGGAGCATGGCCCTGTGCGGATATTGGCACCGATGGTCACCACCAGCCAGGAGATGGAGCAGTTGCGTGATATCGCAGCGCAATGCAAGGTTCGGCTGGGTATCACACAGGCGGTTCCGATTGGCAGCATGATCGAGGTGCCGTCTGCGGCGATCATGGCTGATGCGATGGCTGGCGTCAGCGACTTTTTTTCCATTGGCACCAATGATCTGCTGCAATACACCTTGGCGGCTGACCGCAATGATGAAGAGGTGGCGGATCTGTATCAGTCCGGCGCCGCAGCGCTAAAACAGCTGATCATGCAGACTGCGGCGGCGGCGAAAAAGGCCGCTATTCCTGTCTCGGTCTGCGGCGAACTGGCCGCTGACCCGGAATGGACAGCCACCTTCCTCAATCTGGATATGGAGTATCTCTCTATGAGTGCGAGCAGTATTCTCGGCATACGCCGCTACCTCAGTCGTCTGACCTATCAACCGTAACTGATACTGCACTGAAACCTGTTTTTGCCGAAACAGGCAAAGCCGTTTACCCTTCGCCGTCCCGTAGTTTACAGGGGAAGGAGCATATGATGCGATACAACTGGAGCATAGACGAAATAGAGGCGCTGTTTGAACTGCCGTTTAATGATCTGATGTTCCGCGCCCAGCAGGCACATCGAGCCCATTTCGATGCTAATGAGGTGCAACTTTCCACCCTGCTGTCGATCAAAACCGGCGGTTGCCCGGAAGATTGCAAATACTGCCCGCAGAGTTCGCGTTACAACACCGATGTTGAATCCGAACTACTGATGAAAAAAGAGCAGGTTATCGCCGCTGCCAGAATCGCCAAGGAAAAGGGCGCGTCGCGCTTCTGCATCGGTGCGGCCTGGCGCGAACCCAAAGGCCGCGCTTTTGAGCTGGTATGCGATATGATTGCCGATATCAAGGCGATGGATATGGAGGCCTGCGCTACGCTCGGCATGCTCACGCCTGCACAGGCCGCTCGCCTGAAAGAATCCGGACTGGACTACTACAACCATAATCTCGACTCCGATCCGGAGTATTATAAAGAGATCATCTCCACCCGCACTTATGATGAGCGCCTCGACACCCTCAAGCATGTACGCGCCAATGGCATGAGCATCTGCTGCGGCGGCATTGTCGGCATGGGCGAAAGCCGCCGCCATCGCGCCGGACTGGTGTCGCAGTTGGCTCGCATGAACCCGCATCCGGAATCCGTGCCGATCAATATGCTGGTCAAGGTGGCCGGTACGCCGGTGGCCGAAGATGCACAATTTGCCGACAACCTCGACCCTTTTGAATTTATTCGCACCATTGCCATCGCCCGTATTACCATGCCCGCCTCACATGTGCGTCTCTCCGCCGGTCGTGAAACGATGAGCGAAGAGATGCAGGCGCTCTGTTTTCTGGCCGGGGCCAATTCGATTTTTTATGGCGAGAAGCTACTCACCACCGGCAATCAGGACGCCGAAAATGATCAGAAACTATTCGAAAAACTGGGGCTGCGCCCGATGGAAACCCCGGCTCCATCCAGCCGCCGCATGGTCAATGCCTGAGTATTGATAATGCTGCGTATCTGGCAGGGCGATTTGGTGATGATGTTTTCAGAATAACTCTATAGGTTTGAGGCATGGGTACAGAACTCCTTCCAACATTTATCACTGAACATTATGAAATACATGAATGGAAGCATGCATGCGCGATATTAAAAAATGACTTCCCTGATGAATGGGAAGATTTAATAGCCGTACTCACCGCTTTTCGCCTTAAAAAAAGCTGGATTACAGTTGGCGGCGGCAGAAAGTCCAAAGTTTCAGGCTGGATTGATAGCTTTTTGTATGACAAGGGTTGGGTGGAAAAAGACTTCGCCACCAAAGTAGTTGTGGATGGGCATGAGATGAATACGCCAACCCATAAAGTGGATTGCTTCAAAAACAGAGTGGCGCTTGAAATCGAATGGAATAATAAGGATCCGTTTTTCGACCGCGATCTGAATAACTTCAGGCTTTTATTTGATCTTCGTGCTGTCAGCGTCGGTATAATCGTGACGCGTTGTGACGAATTGCAGGATATTTTCAACGAATTGGGTCGCGGCGCATCTTATGGCGCATCGACAACACACATTGGAAAACTTATCCCTCGAATTGAGGGTGGCAGCGGTGGCGGCTGCCCTATACTGGTCTTTGGAATCAAAAACACGCTCTATGAAGAGGATAGTTAAATGATGCAGGAAGTGAGTGTTGCGGAGGATTTTCAGGAATTTATAGGGAACCACCGATTCCAAACTATACTCGCGGACCCTCCCTGGCAGTTCCAAAATCGAACGGGAAAAATGGCTCCTGAACACAAAAGGCTGTCACGTTATGCCACGCTGAATTTAGAAGATATTAAGCACATCCCTGTCGCCAGAGCTGCTGAAGATAACGCCCACCTTTATTTGTGGGTTCCTAATGCGCTATTGGCCGAAGGATTGTCCGTTATGGAGGCATGGGGCTTTACCTATAAAACAAATATCATCTGGGAAAAAATAAGAAAGGATGGCGGCCCGGATGGCCGGGGAGTCGGTTTTTATTTTCGCAACGTGACGGAAATTATCCTGTTTGGAATTCGAGGCAGAATGAGGACGCTGCAACCGGGCAGAAGTCAGGTGAACATTATACGCACCCGAAAACGTGAACACTCGCGTAAACCTGATGAACAGTATCCACTCATAGAATCATGTAGTCCAGGCCCATATCTGGAAATGTTTGGCAGAGGTGGCCGCGATAATTGGGTGACATGGGGAAATCAGGCCGATGATTATCAACCCAATTGGCCAACGTATTCCAATCATTCTCAGGCAACCCAACCAATGATGCTGGAACCTGCTACAGAATTGCATGAAACATAGGCGTATTGTTATGATCATTCAGGCTATAGTTTGATATGGCGGGTATCAGCCCGTAGCTTTGCCGGCAGGCTGCGGGCGATCAATTGCGCCACTTTTTCCGATTCCTTGCGATAGGTGGTCAGCTTGCCGCCATACAGGGCGATGTAGTCGGGCCGCGCTTCATCATCACAGACGATCATCGTATGGCGACTGGCTGAAAAAGCGCTACCCGGATGCTGTGGCAATACGCGGATGCCGCAGTATTGTTTCAGGATATCGGATTCGCGACAGGGATTTTCGGGAAAATAACGATTGTAGGTGGCAAGAATGGCGACCACTTCATCTTCGCTGGCATGGACTGCGGCCGGATCGCCCGAGAAATCGGTTTCGGTGGTGCCGGCCAGCGTGCCGTGTTGCCAGGGCCGGAAAAACATCACCCGACCGTCCTCGGACTCGACATACACAAAAGCATGGCAGGGCCGATTCAGGTGCAGGTGCGCACCCTGCACAAGCTGAATATCCCGTTTGGGCGGTGCAGGGGTGATCTGCTCGCGTACGGCGTTCACCCACGGCCCGGCCGCATTGATCAGTATTGTCGCTTTGAATTCAGCTGCCGGCGAGAGCTGCGCCAGCCAGAAATCGCCTACGCGTCTGGCGCTGACAAACGAGGTATGCTGATGTATCTCCGCCCCCAATTGTTTTGCCGATGCCGCCACGGCCCGTGTCAGCTCGGCGTCATCGGTCGCCCCGTCTTCATAGGCCAGCAGCGCAGTCATCCGGTCGGTGTTCAGACCGGGAATGCACTTATGCCATTGGTTGCGCGGAATCGATCTGAAACGGGATCGGCCCAGCGACAGCGCCTGGTAGAGCATCAGCCCTAATTTCACCAGCCAGGCCGGCCGCCTGTTATAGCGGTAGACAGGGATATAAAACCATTCGCGACTGACCAGTCCGGGTGCCAGTTTGAACAGCAGTTCACGTTCATGCAGCGCCTCGTAAACCAGTCCCAACTGCATCGATTCCAGATAGCGCAGGCCGCCGTGGATCAGTTTGGTAGAATTGCCCGATGTGGCCGATGCGATGCTCTGCTGTTCCACCAGTAACACCGAATGCCCTGCTGAGGCCGCAGCCTGAGCAATACCGACGCCATAAATGCCGCCGCCGATAATCAGCACATCGACCTCGATCGGTTCAGGCATCGGCAAGCCTCTGTTGCATGCGCCCGAAATGATTGGTCTCAACCAGATCAATGCCCAGGGCCAATAAGGCGGCGGCTTGCCGGCTATCATTAACGGTATAGACGGCGCATGTCACCCCGTGTCGTTGCCACCGGGCAGCTTCTGCGGCGCGAATGGCCGACAGAAATAGGTAATCAAAGTCGGTGTCCGGCACCCGATGATATATCGCCACCCAACCGACTTTCCCGTCATACTGCCGATGGCAGGCCTCAACCAGCAGCGCCGATTGGCTGATCAGGATAATCTGTGCGCATAGCGCTGCGGGAATCAGGTTTAGCAGAATCTGAACCGTCAGTGTGGGTGACTTTCTGCGCAGAACAGGCGGCTTGATTTCGACGAACAGGGTGATATCCGGATACTTCTGCAACCACCCGAGCAACGCATCCAAGCGCAGCAGCGGGTAGTGGCGGCCGCATTGTGTGAGCAGTTCGGCATAGCTGCGCTCCGAAACGGAGCCCTTGCCGATGCCTGCTCTTTTTAAATTGTGGTCGTGCAGAATCACTGGTACAAAATCTCTGGTGAACTGAATATCGCATTCCAGAAACAGAGCCTCGGCCTGCGCTGCAGCATCAAATGCAGCCAGCGTATTTTCAACCGCATGCTCCTGATCGCCGCGATGCGCGACAAGATGGCGGGCAGGATCAGCAGTCATCGTTATTGACTCATCTGCGTTTATCTGTGTTCATCTGCGGTTCCTGCCTTTGACTTCTTCTGTGGGGTCGGTTAGCTGTAATCTGCCCAGAACTCGGTTTGCGAGGTCATGTTTCCGATGCGTTCGATCAGGGTATCCACGGCGTCTTCGCTATCGGCGAAATTCATGCGATCAGTCTGCACGATCAGCAACGGCGCTTGCTGATAATGAAAGAAATACTGATCGTAGGCATTGATGATCTGTTGCAGGTATTCCACTCTCACCCCCCGCTCCATGCTGCGGTTGCGGCGGCGGATGCGCTCCATGATCACATTCGGTTTCGATTGCAGATAAATGACCAGATCGGGGCGATGTAAATCTATCTCGATCAGGCGAGCGACTTGATCGTAGAGCGCCAGCTCTTCATCGGAGAGCGTGACAGTGGCGAAGATATGATCCTTGGCGAAGAGATAATCGCTGATCACCCCCTGCGAGAACAGATCCTGCTGATGCAGCGTCTGCCACTGTTTCAGACGCGAAAACAGGAACGACAGTTGCACGGAGAGGGCATGGCGGGATGGATCCTGATAAAACAGCTCGATAAAGGGGTTGTCATCCACCTGCTCAAAGAAGGTGCCGGAACCGAGTTTGTCGGCCAGCTTCTGCGTCAGTGTAGTTTTGCCGACGCCAATGGCGCCTTCAATGGCGATATGGCACTGATTCAACGGCCGCCCCCGCTCCGCAGTGGTCTGTGTTCTATTTACCATGCAATCCCCTTTGGCAAGGTCGGTTCACCGGCCTGCTGCAGCGCATTCAGTAACTCCGCTGCTGTTTTTTGCAAACGGGGATGTTGCCAGTTCGGCGCGATATCGCAAAGGGGGCGCAGCACAAACTGGCGGAACTGCATCTGTGGGTGGGGCAGGCTCAGGCGATCCGTATCTACCATTGCCGCATCCATGGCAATGATATCCAGATCCAGTGTGCGCGCTCCCCAGTGCTCGGCCCGGACGCGACCATGCGCGGCTTCAATGCTTTGCAGCGCATCCAGTAGCTTCAGCGGTTCAAACTCGCAGGCAATCGAAATAACCGCATTGTAGTAATCGGGCTGATCCGGCGGGCCGAGCGGCGGTGTTCGGTATAGCAAGGAGGATTGTAATGGGGATTGCAATATTTCGGCTCTCGGCAATTGCGCGATGCGACGGCGGGCGCTACGGAAACTCGCCACCACGTCACCAAGGTTGCCGCCCAGCGCAATAAAAAAAACACTCATGCCAGAGCAACCGCGCCGCCGCGGCGGGGATCTGCGCCGCCCTGCAGTTCGCCGCCGGCAGTGCAACCGATAGCATGCACGCCGCCGAAATAGACACTCTGCTGTTGCCATGGCCGGATTTCCCAGCCCAGCTGCATGAGCTGATCCTGCTCGGCATCGGACAGGAACTCCGGTTCAATATCCAGCCAATCGCCCTCATTATGCAGACGCGGCGCATGCACAGCCTGTTCAATGGATTGACCTTGCAGGAGGCAGCATGTCAGCACCTGCAGGATTGCACCGCGCAGGCGATTGGAGCCGCCGCTGCCCAGTACGATCTCGGCGCGCCCCTGTTTATTAAGAAACACCGATGGCGCCATCATTGAGGAGAGGGTAAGGCCGCCGGGCAGGGCATGGAAACCCAGCGGGTTAATATCTTCCTCGCCCAGCATGTTGTTGAGATGAATGCCGCTGCCGGGCACGACCAGCCCAGAGCCTTCGCCATTACTGCTGGTCAGGGAAACTGCCATGCCATCCTTGTCCACGATGCTAATATGGGTGGTGCTGCCATGGCGGTTGGCCGGCTCATCAGCCTGTTCACGCATCACGCCCTGCAAACGCTGCGTGATATGGTTCACCTCATCCTGCAATGTCGGGCTGTTCAACATCTCCGCAGCAATACCGGCGTCATGCATGCGGGCATCCAGTCCGGCCCGGCGCAGACGACTGGCGGCGCGCAGTGATTCCGTCAGCAGGACAGGCCAGGCGATGCTTGCAGTGTCAGGACATGCCTTCAGACGATCCAGCAGGGAGGCGGAAAATGCGATCAACAGCCCACCGGATGAGGGGGGGGGATTGGTCAGCAGTGCGCCGCCTAACACATGGAGAGACAGGGGCGCGCGGATCGCAACCTGATTGGCGCGCATATCATCCATGCCGAGGAAACCATGAGGCGTACAGGTGGTGACAATGGCGTGCGCCAGGTCGCCCCGGTACATCTCGTCAATACCGTCGATGGCCAGCATCTCCAGCGTATTGGCCAGATCAGGATTGCGGAAATAGTCACCTTCTTGTAACCATATCCCTGCCGGCGCATGCAGCGCTTTGCAACTATCGGTTTGATCGAGGATCGGTTGCAGCAGTTCAATGAATGACGCCTGCAAACGGTTCAGACGGATGCCGTTTCTGGCCGCATCAAGCCCCGGCGCAAGCGCCTCCTGCAAGGGGAGTTTGCCGTGACGGTGGTGCGCTTCAAACAGCATGGCCAGTAGCGACGGGGTGCCGACCGAAGCCTGACCAATGTGGAAGGTCTGGATGGTATCGCCGAAATCAATCGGCGCGGCCTTGAGTTCCGGTGTGAATCCGGGCGGCTGAATGCCGGCGGGCATGCGTGCAAAGCCATCGTATAGCACAGAGTTTTTCTGTGGTGGAACAACCAGCATGAAACCGCCCCCGCCGGCCCCGGTAAGTACAGGCTCGGCGCAAAAAGATGTGGTGACAGCGGCAATGGCGGCATCCACCGCATTGCCGCCGGCGCGCAACATGGCAGCGCCGGCATCCGCCGTGCTGATGTGGCCTGCCACCACCATGCCATGGGAGCTTACTTGCATTCTGGTACGATGCTAACGCGCGTCATCATGTTCAATACAATCAGCGCACTTAACATCCTGGAAACTGAAGTTTTCAGGATCATGGATGATGGACGATGAAGCCCTTGTTTTTGATCTTGCGCTGAATGGATTTTAGTAATGTTTCAGCGCCGCTTCGAGTTGACTTCGGGCCGACCCATACGGCGTTCAGTCCACCCTGCGTGGTTGCGATTACGGCATGCCAGCCATGATGTTTGAGTTGGTCGGCCATGCCTTGTGCGCGCAAGCGCTCATGAAAAGCGCCCAGTTGCGCATAATATCCGCTGGCGGCCGGCGCTGCCATTGGTGCGAGGACGACTGCTTGTCTCGGTTTTGGTTTTGATTTTGCCGTGTTCCGGGCTGGTGGCGCTACGGTATGTGTTTTTTTCCGTATTGTTGCCCGTGCTTTTTTCTGTACTTTCAGGCTGGCTTGACGGCGGTGCGTCGTAGCATATATCGAGTGTGGTGCATTCGCTTGCCGGAGATCTGAATGCTTGCCTGACGCGCCGCCCGTGAACCATTCAGGTTTGATAGCAACCAGCGCCACGATCACCATACAGCATATAGCGACAGCCCATGCAATACGTTGCTCCGGTATCGAGGCATGCCAGTGAACAGATGCCGACATCAACCTGCACCAACCCCTGTCATTTATGCTTTGCCAAACAGCGCATCCAGTTTTTCGGCAAATTTCGTATAACGGAAGGGTTTTTGCAGAATGTTGAATTTCTTGTCCGGGAAACGCTCATACAGATCTTCGGGATAACCGGTGACAAAAATGATCTGCTTGATCACATCCGGATTCACCTGCTCCAGCGAGCTGTATATCTCATCGCCGGATAGTCTTGGAATACGCACATCCAGCAGGATGACCTGGTACTCTTTACCGTGCGTGGTCAGTTCAAACAGGCTTTGCACCGGATCGCTCATACTGGCGACGTCGCCCTGCATGCCTTTATCAGCCATATAGCGATTGAGGAAGGCCGACAAAATACCCTGAACTGAATCTTCATCATCAATAATCAATGCTTTCATATTTTACCTGCCCCTGCCCTAACGCATGCTGTTTGTTTCATGATTACGGTTACTCATTGTAACATACTGTCTGGATTCACCCGTGCATTATGAAAACGCACGCCCCAGTGCAGATGCGGCCCGGTCGCCCGCCCGGTTGCGCCGACCTCGCCAATCTGTTGCCCGGTTTCAATCCAGTCACCTTTTTTCAATGTTGTCAACCGCATATGCGAATAGACGGAGACTAACCCGTTTCCATGCCCAATAGCTACCGTTTTACCGTTCAGATACATATCCGCTACCAGCAACACGCGTCCGGCCAGTGGCGCTCTGATGATAGTGCCTGCCGGCGCTGCAATATCAATACCGGAGTGCGGCGAACGCGGTTCGCCGTTAACAAAACGTTGGGCGCCGAAGGGGGTGGATACGATGCCGTCAATGGGTCTGAATTGCATCACAATATCCGGTTTGGCCGCGACCTGTTCCCTGTAGCTCGCTTTCAGCGCCTTCACCTCCCGGCGAATACGGGCCAGCGTGGGTTTATCAAATACGGCCATTTTTCTCGATACTTCGATATGCGAGATTCGGAATGTCCCTTTCGCAACCAGGAGAAAATCATTAGCAACCGTCTTTTTGGCTGCCTTCCATATGATATTATATTTTCCGGGTTTCTGTTTCAGATCGACACCGATCCAGCCGCGCCATTTGCCGTGGCCGAGCGATTTCAACGGCCAGCTTTTTCCCATGCATGTCAGCGTCAGATACTTGCCGTCGTAGGTTGTTGCCACCGTCACTACATCACCTTGAATCGCCTGCCACTCTGCAGCCTGAAGCGGAGCGGTCCAAAGCAATACAATGCACGTCCAAAACAGAGATAATTTCATACTGTACTCTCCTGTTGTGTGTTCATACGTAAAATCCAGTGACCGATATCCCGGTACATGGGCATCGGATCAAATCTGTTGCGTGAACGCAACGGATTGAACCAGAAGTTTCTGAAAATAAGTTCAAAATGGTCGCAAGGCAAGGTGCTGATATGTTCTCCCCGTATGGCTGAATGAACGGAAACCTGTGAGTCGTTATCGCCTTCAATCATCTGAATGTAGCGCCCATACCGCCGCACCAGCCATGGCTGCTCACAAAGCGGTCGCATCGCAGCATAGCTGCGATAGATGACAGCAGGATGATCCGGGGTTTGGGCGTTAAATTTTTTTAGATGGGTTGTTGTTAAATTCCGTACACCGGCGAAGATGCGAAACAGTGAATAGCTGCCACAGACACGATCTGCAGCTGTTGAGCCATTATGCGGCGTGGACAGGGTGGTCAAACTGGCGGCTTTATCGCCACCCCCTAAAACGCTGATCCAGTGTCGGGCGTCCAGACCTCCCATCGAATGGGCCAGCAGATGAAGCGGCCCCATTTCATTTGCCAGTTGCCTGGCTAGCGCATTGGCCCGCTTCACAATGCTGCCGGACCATGGCAGCGACGGCGTTAGCACACGCAGCCCCATGCTTTGGTATAACTGACGCACGCCCTGAAAATATTCCAGACACAACAGTTTGCGAAATCCGAACAGACCGTGGATAAGCACAACTGTGGGCCGCCCTGACATGCTACTTGCGGCTGTGAATGTGCAGCAGCGATAGCTGCGGTGATCGCTGTTTTTCAACCGGAACGGGATAATTGCCGGAAAAACAGGCGTCGCAGTGCAGCCCGCGCGGCTTGCCGACAGCTCGGTACATGCCATCGAAGCTGACAAAGGCCAGTGAATCAGCGCCGATGGCTTTGCGCATAGCTTCAAGATCCATCTTGTTGGCCATCAGTTCCTCGGCATTTGGTGTATCAACACCGTAAAAACAGGAATGTTTAGTCGGCGGGCTGGAAACCCGCATATGAATTTCTTTGGCACCGGCGGCACGCACCATCTCCACAATTTTGCGGCTGGTGGTGCCACGCACAATCGAGTCATCCACCAGAATCACACGTTTGCCTTTAATCAGTTCTCGATTGGGATTGAGTTTCAGTTTGACGCCGAAGTTGCGAATCGACTGTTTCGGCTCGATGAAGGTGCGGCCAACATAGTGGTTGCGAATCAGCCCCATCTGGAACGGAATACCGGCCTGTTCGGCAAAGCCCATGGCTGGCGGCACGCCGGAATCGGGCACAGGAATCACCAAATCGGCCTCGACGGGTGCTTCTTTGGCCAGCTCTACGCCAATCTGATAGCGCGCTTCATAGACATTGATGCCTTCCAGAGTGGAATCAGGTCGGGCAAAATAGACATATTCAAAGACGCAAAATTTGGGTTCAACGGAGGCGAACGGGTGCAGACTTTCCAGTCCGTTTTCATCAATGACCACCATCTCCCCCGGCTCCACATCGCGCACATAGGTGGCGCCGATCAGATCAAAGGCGCAAGTCTCTGATGCCAGCACCCATGAGCCATTCAGCTTGCCCAGTACCAGCGGACGAATGCCGTGGCGATCACGCAGACCGACCAGACGTTTTTCGACCAACACCAGCAGGGAAAAGCCGCCGGTCAGTTTGCTGACCGCTCCGGCCAGCCGCTCTTTCATGCTGGAGGCCCTGCTTCTGGCCACCAGATGAATCAATACTTCGGTATCGGAGGTGGACTGGAAAATAGAGCCCTTTTTCTCCAGTTGCTTGCGCAGTTCAGGCGCATTGACGATATTGCCGTTGTGGCACATGGCGATGCCGCCGTGGGCATATTCATAGGAGAAGGGCTGACAGTTGCGCAGGCCCGACTCACCCGAGGTGGAGTAGCGCACATGACCGATACTGTGGTGGCCGGAGAGGGCCTTGATATCCGACTTCTGGAAGATATCGGCCACCAGCCCCATGCCTCGATGGGTGTAAAAGCTGTGTCCGTCGGTGCTGACGATGCCGGCGGATTCCTGGCCACGATGTTGTTGCGCATACAGTCCGAGATAGGTCAGGTTAGCGGCTTCAGGGTGATCGAACACCCCGAAGACGCCGCATTCATCATGGAAGTGATCATGGCTATCAGCGTCGACATTATACGGTTCGCATGGAGGGGGCACGCGCTTATCTCCTGTTGTTATCAATGATGGATTTGAGAGCATTTTTATCTTTGATCGGGATGATATCCTGCATGCGCATATTGGTCGCTTGCGGTGAAGGGTAGTGGGCGCCGCCTTGCCTGGAAAACGGGTAGTCCTGTGGAATCATGCCGCCCAGCATATTGCCCAGTTCAATAGCGTATGGGGTGAGTCGGCTCTGCTTGAGCCACGGGGCATCGGGTTTGGCATAGGATGTGTAAACGAGAAAACAGAGTGAGATCAGCAGCATGCCGCGTGCGGCGCCGAAAAAGAGGCCCAGGGTTCGGTCGGTCGCCGTCAGTGCGGCCATATCCACCAGTCGCCGGATCATGGCACCGATCAAGCCCACCAATATCATAACAATCACAAATACCAGCACGAAACCGGCAATATCCGCGCCGGTGGGGTTGCTGATCCACTGGCCGAGAAAGTCGCCGGTGCGACCGGACAAGCGGCTGGCCGCCAGAAATGCTGCCACCAGCCCGATCAGTGAAATCACTTCGCGTACAAAGCCGCGCCACAATGATAGCACCATCGACAATCCAACAATGGCGATCAGAATATAATCAACAAAGTTCAAGCCAGCCCTCGATTCCATTCATGACAACGCTTTCTGCGCTGCTTCGGACAGATGCCTGGCTGCCGTCAGCACAAGCGGTGCTTCTGTTTCGCTGCGCATGTTAGCAATGATATTCGCCTTCTGCACCCTTGCATGATTTTCAGTCGGCAGCAGCAGTCGCGAGAAGCCCAGACTGGCCGCTTCTCTGGCTCTGGCTTCCGGTTGTCCGACCGGGCGCACTTCACCGGTCAAGCCCACTTCGCCGAATACGGCCATATCTTCCGCTACGGCTTTTTCCTGATAGGCCGACACCATGGCCAGCAGCACAGCCAGATCAGCAGCCGGTTCCGTCACGCGCGCGCCGCCGGCGATATTGATATAGACATCATGTTTCGACAGCGGCAAACCGATGCGTCGTTCCAGTACGGCGGTCAGCATGGCGACGCGCCCGGCATCGACACCGACAGCAGAGCGTTTCGGGGTGGCATAGACTGTAGGCGCAATCAGCGCCTGCACCTCTACCAGCAACGGACGGGTGCCTTCCATACAGGCCAGCACAACCGAACCGGGCGTATCTCTGGCGCGTTCGGCCAGAAACAGGCGCGATGCATTGCGAATGCCGACCAATCCGGCATCGGTCATTTCAAACAGGCCGATTTCGCCAGCTGGGCCGAAACGGTTTTTCACCGCCCGTAAAATGCGGTGGGCATGGCCTTTGTCGCCCTCGAAATAGATGACAGCGTCCACCATATGTTCCAGCACGCGCGGCCCGGCCAGCGCTCCATCCTTGGTGACATGGCCGACCAGAATCAGCACATGACCATGCTGTTTGGCATGTCGAATCAGGCTGGCCGAGCAGTCGCGCACCTGTGACACCGTGCCCGGCGCACTGGTTAGCCGACTGCTGACGGTGGTCTGAATGGAATCGACTATCACAGCCGATGGTCTGATCTTGTCAATTGTAGTCAGCATGGATTCCAGTTCGCAGGCGGAAACCAGCAACAGATCAGAATGCAGGGCGTGAATACGCTCACCGCGCAGATGTACCTGCCGAATCGATTCCTCGCCGGTGATATAGAGCACCGGGCCACGCTGCATGGCTGCATCCAATTTTTCCGCCGCCAGTTTGGCCGCAGCCTGCAGCAGCAGGGTGGACTTGCCGATACCCGGATCGCCGCCGATCAATACCGCCGAACCGGGCACCAGCCCGCCGCCCAATACGCGATCCAGTTCATCAATACAGGTGGAGCAACGGGGAGAGTCGCTGCCGCTGATGTCGGTAATGGAGGCGATAGCCAGCAGCTTGCCTTTGCTGGCTGAAGACGCGATTGCCGTCTCAATGACCTGCTCGCAAACCGAATTCCACGCATTGCAATCCGGGCACTGTCCCATCCATTTGCGATGTTCCGCACCACAGCTCTGACAAACAAACAGTGATTTAGCCATGTGAAACCTGATTCTTCACCACAGAAACTGGCCGGAGGTAGAGGTGGTCGGCATCGCCTTCGAACAGAATCAACCATGCGCCACCATTATGCTGGCGTACCAGATATAACTGTTTGCGGCTATTGGCGGAATAATTGCTCGATTGATAGTGCTGGTTAAATGTCACCAGTACTGCTTCTCCCTGTGCAATATGTTCGGGCCCTCTGCGTATCCTCACATGGGACAAATGAACCTTGATGTATTTCTTGCGACTGTTGATTCGACGTTTGTATCTGGACCATGAAACGAAATCGTATTTTTTGGTTCTGAAATCCGGATGGTAATGGCCAAGATAACGATCAGCGTTACGCGACTCCCAATCCCGGCGCCAACTATTGAGCATCTGATGGATAGACTCCGACAGACCTGCATGCGCTATAGTTGCGGCGGCGGCTGGACTTGCCCTGTCGGACTGAGTGACGGCATGGCTGTCCATAAATGCCTGCAAGCGTCTCTCTGCTTCATCAAGGGCACCATTGAGACGCGCTTTTTGCAGTTTGCCAATATCGCCGCTGACTGCATGGGCGTAATGTCCGGCCCGACGGGCCGCCTCGACCGACTGGCGGCGATAGGCCTCGGCCCGGATCAATGCCGCCAACGGAATCTGTTTTACTGCGCCGCTGCTGAGCAACCGGATGGCCTCGTCCGTGTGACCGGCATCCAGCGCTATCCTGGCCAGCAAGATTTCCCGCTCCCCTGCAGGCAGCGAGCTAACGAGGTTGCTATCGTCTGCCTTGAGCAGACGATAGGCCTGCTGTTTATTCATGCTCCTCGGTGCAGCATCCGTGTTTTGCCACGGGCTGATGGCGAGCAACATGATCATCAACATGGAAGCAAGAACAGCCTGTCGCATCAGTTCATGACCTGGTTGTTGAGATGTACGTTCGATGGCGTCAGGGTCGGCCCTTCGGGTCTGATCACTGCCGGCGAAGGTATGTCCGGTATTGCAGCCTTAGTGTTTCGTTCTTGTTGGGTTTGCCCTTTTTTGTTGTGCCTGGGCAGCGGCGAGGAGGCGATCAAGCGGTCGGTGATCGCATCAAAGGCTGCATAAGCCTTGATGGTTTTCTCTTTGGGAATGTTGTAACGTAGCCATCTGATCAAATCGCCCCACATATTTGAAATCTGCCGGCGGGTTGGCATGATGCCGGCATGCGGCAATTCCACTGTGATTACCGGAATCTCATGCTGGATGCCGGCGAAGTTGCCCAGCGAACCCGGATAGACGCCGATCAACTTCAGATGCAGATAACCGATATCGCTGGGCCCGACCGGCGGGCCGTCAAAATCGAGTACGCCGTAGGGGGCATGTACGGATACGATGGCATCAGGCTTGAAGCTGCGAATTTCTTCAAACAGCCACTTGGTTTCCGGCTCACTTAATGGTGCCGTGCCCGGATAACGGCGCGGATCAAAGCCCCTGCTTTTCCAGTAGGCTGCTGTTTTATTGTACCAGTCCGGCGAAGGCATATTGCGGTTGAGGTCAACACCATGCGCATTCAGTCGCACGGAAGGGCGATGTAACAACAGGCCATCCGGATTCAGCAGTGGTGTTACATGCCAGTAAAACATGCCGGAGTGATGGCGATCCAGCATCTGCATCCATTTGAACACAATACTGACAGCGGCATATTCATCGCCGTGGGTGCCGCCAATCAGCAATACGCGCCCGATCGGTTTGCGTTGATGCAGTAATGGCAGATACTCTTTCATCAGAATGGCCTGACCCTTGACCGAGCGAGCGCCTGTATCCCGCAGGTTTCTATTCATACAATCCCGTACTGAAACGCTGCCGAGTTTATGACCGATGCGGCTGCACTCCTGTTGCACAGGCGAAAATAATGCTGGCGTTCCGGCTGTGGCTGTGGCAACAAAGCAGCATACCAACATCAGGGCGGTGAAGACCGGACGAAGGCGGGAAAATTGTGAAAGCATGGCCGTAACGATAGCTACTGCTGGTACGCCAATCCACTTTTTCCGCAGCAGTATGTTTTCAACAACCTGTTTCCATCTCGACTTTGACGCTCCGATTACGTACGCTGCGCCTCGTTGAAATGTGAGGTGATCGTAGCATGACAGATTCTGATACTGGGGCGATTCTGGCGCTGGCGGATGGGCGCGTTTTTTGTGGCAAGGCCATGGGGGCGATCGGCAATACGGTCGGCGAAGTCTGTTTTAACACCGCCATGACCGGTTATCAGGAAATTCTCACAGACCCCTCCTATAGCGATCAGATCATTACCTTCACCTACCCGCATATCGGCAATGTTGGCGTCAACCGGCATGATATGGAATCCGATGCGGTCTCCGTGCGCGGTTGCATTGTTCGCGCGCCTGCCCGCATCACCTCGAACTATCGGGCCGAACACGGTCTGGGTAGCTGGCTGGCTGATCAGGGCATTGTCGGCATTGCCGGTATTGATACGCGAGCGCTGGTGCGCCACCTGCGTGATCAGGGCGCTCAGAACGGGGTGATTGCATCAGACGGTATGGATTCGTCCGCCGCTATCGCCAAAGCCACAGGCTGGGTGGGGCTTGCCGGGCGCGATCTGGTCGGACAGGTCAGTTGCAAACAGCCTTATGAATGGGGACAGCAGGGCTGCTACCAGATGGATGCGGCCAACTACAGTGAGCCTGAAGGCGACAAGCATGTGGTGGTCTTCGATTTTGGTTGCAAACATAATATTTTTCGCAAGCTGGCCGATCGCGGTCTGCGGGTGAGCGTTGTGCCTGCATCCACCAGCGCATCAGCCATCATGGCCATGCATCCGGATGGCATTTTGCTGTCCAACGGGCCGGGTGATCCGG
Organism: Mariprofundus sp.; assembly: GCA_027019785.1. Taxonomy (GTDB): domain Bacteria; phylum Pseudomonadota; class Zetaproteobacteria; order Mariprofundales; family Mariprofundaceae; genus Mariprofundus. Next base: position 22,961 of record JALUWF010000387.1, read on the forward strand.
CCGCAGTCGGTTATGCAGTCGATACGATTCGCATGTTACTGGATACCGACACGCCGATTTTCGGTATCTGCATGGGGCATCAGCTGTTATCGCAGGCGCTCGGCCTGTCCACCTTCAAACTCAAGTTCGGCCACCGCGGCGGCAACCATCCGGTCAAGGACGAAAGCACGGGCAACATAGAAATTACCAGCCAGAATCATGGCTTCGCGGTGGCCGATGCGGATATTCCGGCCCATGTGGAAATCACCCACCGCTCCCTGTTTGACGGTACCATCGAAGGACTGAGGGTAAAAGATAAGCCTGTGTTTTCGGTGCAATATCACCCCGAAGCCAGCCCGGGCCCGCAGGATGCCGATTATCTGTTTGATCGATTCGCCGCACTGATTAACGGCTGATGTTGCTCACCCGACAGCTCTTGCTTGAGTAACAAAATGGGGTTCATTGTACCGGAAGTGCGACTTCAGTCGCGCCTTGACTCACTATTTGGCGCGGCTAAAGTCGCACTTCGTACGCTCGTAGTATGATTGATTCTGTTACTCTCGGATTGGGAGTCGCGAAGCGGGGTGAGTCGCTACTCATCATCCGTAAAGAGGTCTATTTCATCGGCTTGATCCTGGCCGCAATGCGGGCAGAAACTGTATTCTGATGATAACGGCTTGTCGCAATTCAAACAGCTATTGGTCATATTCACCATGCGCCCCACCCGCACAGCAATCACAGCAGTCATCATGGCAACGACACATATTCCCACCAGAATAAGTATGCCTCCCAGCGCCATGCCAGCCATGGTATGCGGCACAAGATCGCCATAGCCCACAGTGCTCATCGTCACAAGGCTCCACCATGTGCCGACAAATGCATTGTGGAATGTCTCGGGTTCCAGCATATAGGCTATATTACCGGCAAATACAGAAACTGCCGCAATGGTAATAAACACTGCAAAAATCATATTTTTTGCACCGGAAACAGATCGTAATAATGTAGTTAGGACAGGGAAATATTGGGCTATTTTGACAATCCTGAATAATCGGAACAGCCGCATGATGGCAGTTCCTGGGCCACCGAATAAAATTGGTAATACAGTCAACAAATCAATAATACCGTAAAATCCCAAGATGTACTTTCGGCGATCTTTAGCCGCATAAACACGCAACAGATATTCAACTGTGAAAATATACAATATCGCGATCTGGGCGGAATCAATCTGCCCCCCCCATGACGCATGAATATTTGGTAAGCTCTTGAGCATGGACATTGCAACGGCACCAACCACCAGAACAAGAACACCATAATTGATTACTTTACCGCCCACAGTATTGATATCAAACAGGTAACGGTTTAATACTTTCCTCATTGCTCCTGATGGCCGCCTGACAGCAGCAGAGGCGAGTGGCTCTTCAGATCCTGGGGGTTGTCTGGCTAACATGGGTGATGCTGCTGAGGAATGAGCCAGATCAGCTGCCGCCTGTTCCTCCAGGGCCTCTCTTTGCATGCGCTGCATCGGCGTTTCACCCGCTTCGGCTTGCTCTGCCACACCTCCATCGGGCGCAGGCTGATCGGCCTCAGCTTCAGTTTCAGCTTTTATCTGCATAACTTCAATCGCCTTTCTTGTCGCTTCATCCACGATACAACATCTCCTGCCAGCGCCTTGTTTTGACGTTGTTTGTCCGGCAAGCAACGATCACGCAACATGCCGGCATCAACCTTGTTCTTCTAATGCCAAACCGGATCTGGAGAAATGCGCTAGCCAGGGGGTGATCTCAGATACGGGTAGAGGGCGGCATATATAATACCCCTGAATAAAGTCACAGCCCATTTCTGCCAACCGATCCCATTCTTCTCGCGTTTCCACGCCTTCAGCCACCACGCGCAAGTCCATCAGTTGCGCCATGCCGATGACCGATTTTACGATCACTGCAGTATTGGCATGGTTGATCATGCACATGATAAACGAACGATCGATTTTTAATTCATCGATTTCCAGGTATTTCAGGTAGGCTAGTGAGGAATACCCCGTCCCAAAATCGTCAATGGAGACATCTACTTTCATGGCATTTATTTCCACCAATATGTTAGAAGCCTGGGCTGGATCTGCCATCAAGGTGTTTTCAGTAATTTCCAATGCCAGCACATTATCGGGTAGTTTATGCCGGTTGATGCAATCGCATATACGCTCCACAACGTAATCTTCCTGCAGGAATTCGGCTGTGATATTGATAGATATATTGACAGGCAAGCCTTGCTGATGCCATGTGGCACACTGGCGCGCTGCTGTTTCGAGCACCCACCATGTCAAGGGAATAATCAGACCGGATTCTTCAGCCAAAGGAATAAACTGATCAGGGAATACCATCCCTCTTGTTGGGTGTTTCCATCGAATCAACGCTTCGACAGAAATACGTTTGTTGTTCTTCATATGGACTTGTGGCTGATAAAAGAGTTCTAAGCCGTCTGTCTTGATAGCCGCATCGAGATCAACCAGCAAGGCATGGTGTTCGGTTTGATGCTGTTCCTGGCTGGGCTCATAACATACCACCGTTGTCTTATGTTTCTTGGCATCATACATGGCCATATCAGCTCTGCGGAGGATGGTATAATAATCATCCCCGTGGGCAGGAAATTCGGCAATACCGATGCTTACAGTGACCGTCAATAGCGTACTGAAACCTTCAAACACTTGACCCAGGAGCTGTTGCAATTTGGCAATCACTTCTCTGGCATGAACCGCATTGGCGTGATATAATAATAATCCATATTCATCGCCCCCCATGCGGGCGAGCAAATCTGTTGCCCTTATATTCTGCTTCAGGCGTTTCACAACTTCCTGTAATACCAAATCCCCTTGTTGGTGACCGATGGCATCATTAATTTCATTGAAGTCATCAATATCCATCATCACCAATGTGCAGCTCAGTTTCTGCCGTGCCGCCAGTTGAAGAAGCTGTTCAGCACGCTCTGAAAACAGCTTGCGATTGGGTAAGCCTGTCAGGGCATCGAACATGGACTGTTGCTCGATGGAAGTCGTGGCATTCACCAATAATTGATTGGTTTTATCTCTCCATGCATTGCGTTGTTGTATAACCAACTGTTCCCGGCTGCACATGCATTGCAGCAAATCGGCAGGCGTGAGCCCGGGTAAACAATCTTGCAGGGTGATGATCATGGTCTGATCCACTGTATCGGGTAAATCGACGCCCTCCTGCCAACCTTCGGATTGCAACACCAAGGCATACCGACCAGATGTAGCAGGCATGATGCACTGTATTGAGGCTGCGGTTTCATCATAGGATTGATCATGGGGTTGATCATGAATGTGGTCATCTGTTTGATCACCACGGCCTACTACATGGCGGATGACATGCCGGGCAAACTGCTCGGCCTGCTCATCATCCAAACCAAGCATTTCTGCCATATACATGATTGTACAATACAGAAACGTGCTAGCTGGTGGATGTATATTTAAAGAGATGACCATTGAATCACGCATTAAAATAACTCCGTTTCCATATTCAGAACCTGCGTCACTACCAGTCCCTGTTCTAATAAGAAATTATAATTTTCAACTCTGTTCCGCCCATGCTCTTTAGCATAATACAGCGCGTTATCTGCCCTGTCGACAAGGATATTGGCAGGCACCCCAACCTGCATAGGAACAAACCCGCAACTGACTGTGATATGACCCACTTGAGGAAAATCATAGTTTTCCACAGCTTTACGAAAGCGTTCCAGGACATTCAAAGCCAGATCTGGAGTGCAATGATTGAGTAATACTATAAACTCTTCGCCACCATATCGAAATAGTGAATCACTCTCACGAAACGTTTTCTTCATTAAACCAGAGAATAACAATAGCACTTCATCACCATATAAGTGCCCGAAATCATCATTCACCCGTTTAAAAAAATCAATATCAAACATGCATATACAGGCCGCCTGATCAGTAGCAGGATCAGTTTCTCGCCGTTTTTTATGCAACAGATGATCGAGTCGTTTGGATAGCGATTGGCGGTTTTGCAGTCCGGTAAGCGGATCGGTATTGGTTTTAGTGAGATGCTGGCTACAGTTATTATGTGCCTGAAGCAAATAATAAAGATGTCTTAATACAACAGGTTGAAGAATTGTTGAGCTTTTTATGACCCATATCCCTTGGCTTGCATTGGGATATTTCACACCGATAAATGTATAGGTGCATAGATCTCCGGCTTGGTATTCAAGCCCCCCCGTAAGCAATGCTTTTTTTGCCATAGGGTGTGTGGAAACAAGATGAATGATGGCCTTATCTTCATTGCCATAGGGCTCTACGCGCAGAGGTTTATTTTGATCACCCTCCTCTGCCATGCTCACATCAAACCCATAGAAATCTATAATAGATGGGATTTTATTCAGTAAGTTGTGAATAGTGCTTCGAAGATCACAAACGCTATCCTGCCGGGTTACTTCCAGTATATCTTCACTATACTGGCACTGTTGGCAAGGGCTGGATGTCATATTTACTCCTCGTTTTAATTGGATTAAAAGAGATCTATATCACCTTCATCCATGCTTTCCTGAGATACAGGGTTGCTGTCTTCCAGTTGAAGAGTTTGATGGTAGGCAGCCATAGCGGCGTGAATCGATGCGATATGTGCTACGTAATCCTGCGGTGTAATATCGGCCTGATCCAGGCCTTCCAGTCCATCGGTCAAAATAGCAATCATGCCAGCCATGCGGCCAAGGTGGCGATCAGTATGGCCGAGGCTTTGGGTGGAAATATCTTCAAATTGTAAGGCGCGGATGGCGGAGCCGAGGTGCTGGCGCATATCTGCATTGACTTTATTGACCTGCACGCGACTTTCGGTAACCACGGTATTGATCTGGAAAAAGTGATTGAGAATTTCTTCCACTTTATCCCTGGAAGTAAAGACTTCATCCATATCCTTTGAGGCCACGGCATCAATCAACTGATGTGTCTTTTTGAACTGGCGCATGGTTTGGGCAGTATATGTTGATTGTTCCTGTTGCTTGTCAGACAACTGTCGTGTCAGTTCATATATCTTATCGCCATTGGCTCTTTCAGCTTCACCACAGGCCTGAAGCTGTGCAATCAGGTTGCCATCGTCGCCACTCGCCGATAATTGTTGGGTCAGACGATATACCTTGGCACCGTTTTCTTTTTCAGTTTCACCGCAGGCACATAGCTGGGCAATCAACCGTTCTTTTACTTCGTCCATGGCTTCCATTTTCAACAGTTTCTTTTGCAACGCATCCATGGCAGTTAGCGCATTCAAGTTGTTTTTACTGCTTTGCAGCAGCGCATCGACCAGACCGGTTAAAATCCCGCTGGCATGTTCAGCTTTCTGAAAGATATTGTTTTCATCTTTGGTACCGACCACATCCATCATCATGGATGTCATGGTTTTCATTTGCGTATCGGATGCATGATGAATCGATTCAAATGATTCATGCAGGGAGCCAATGGCATCCTTGAGCAGGGATTCAATCTGGGCGGTCTGATTGCGAATAGCGTCGATTTCACCCGACATACTTTCCTGCATCTCACGTAGTACGGCAGTCATTGATTGCGTTAATACGGGTTCGTTACTGTTTTCCATGGCTATAACCTCTTTTCATTTGCAGATGCATGTTGATCCAACCGGATCTTTTCCACGCAGACCGTATCCATCCGGTTTTGATTCAATCAGATGTTAATCAGCCAAATGCGTTAATAATGTTGGTGCTATTTTTGACAGCGGCTTGACATCTTTGGCCGCCCCCAGTTTATACGCGGAACCCGGCATGCCCCAGACGACGCTGGTTGCTTCATCCTGAATCAATGTATATGCGCCGGCATCAAGCATTTCTTTCATGCCTTCTGCACCATCAGCACCCATACCCGTCAGCATCACAGCAATCGCATTGGGGCCAACATTCTGAGCCACGGAGCGAAACATCACATCCACCGATGGGCGATGCCGATTCACACGCGGGCCATCATTCAGGCGGCAGATATAGCGTGCACCATCGCGTTTCACCAGAAGATGCTGCTCGCCCGGTGCCAGATAGATATGGCCGGGAATAATCTGTTCTCCATCTTGCGCCAGCTTTACTTTCATCTGACAGTTGCGATCCAACCGATCGGCATAGGAGGCACTAAAGGCTTCGGGTAAATGCTGTGAAATCACAATGGCAGGGAAGCCGGAAGGCAACATTTTCAGCACCTGGGCTGTGGCTTCGGTACCGCCGGTTGACGCACCCAGTGCGACAATCTTTTCCGTGGTTCTGAAATGGCTACGCCCCACTTTCTTGGCCAGCACGGCATCGGCCGATTTATTCGTTTCCACAGGCATCTCTGCGCTTTTGGCACTGGACAGAGCATGATGCTTAATCGCAGTCACGCGGGCACCGGCAGCCATACGCACCTTGGCAATAATTTCTTCTGCATACTTTTCCAGACCACTACCCAGTGCCGCAGGCTTGCTGACAAAATCCACCGCCCCCAAGGCCAGGGCATCCAGCGTCACATCCGCACCTTTTTGGGTCAGCGAAGATACCATCACCACCGGCATGGGTCGCAAACGCATCAAGTTGGATAAAAAAGTTAATCCATCCATACGCGGCATTTCCACATCCAGCGTTAATACATCGGGGCTGAGTTGTTTGATCTTGGTTCGCGCCACCAGAGGATCCTGAGCAGTCCCCACCACCTCGATCCCCGATGCCTTCTCAAAAATACTACTCAACAACTGCCGAACCAACGCCGAGTCATCAATAATTAACACTTTAATAGCCATAGTAACAACCTTCTTTGGAACCGCGAATGGACGCGAATTCACGCGTTTTCATGGTTTATCCTTGACTTCTGGTTCTAAGACTACCCGCTTCCATTCAAGCTTGGCATGTTTGAAATTGATAATAATACCAAGCTGTAGTCCTGAAATTTTCAAATAATTTAGCATTTGTCCTATTTCGTGACTTGTTATCTTTTCTATTGTTTTTGTATCTACAACAATTTGATCAAAACAAATTAAATCCGGGATATACTCACCAACCTTATGTGATTTATAGGTCACATCGAATCGGGGCTGTTGCTTAACATCAATGTCTTGCAAACCGAACTCAACCACTAATGCATTTTCATAAGGTTTTTCAAGAAAACCATGCCCTAGAATATTCAGCACCTCCATAGCGCAGCCAACTACCTGGTGAGTTTCTTCTTTCAGAATCATTAAGAGCACAACACCCTTGAACCGCGAATGGACGCGAATACACGCGAATAAAAACCAATAAGCGACATCAACACACTTCTCTGGATATGAGACTGAGGCAGTAAGACTATTGCCTTTGACCCTAATTCGCGT
>JALUWF010000388.1 GCA_027019785.1 Mariprofundus sp.
GGCCTGACCCCTGGCCATTATAGATTTTTAATTCGTGTAATTGGTGGAATCAGTGGCAAAGGTTTTCCTATGATTTATTAATAGTGTCAGTAGATCCGTTAATTCTCTCTAAGAAGGTAGCTATTCCCTCTTTAAAGTGTGCAATCATCTTGGCTTCTTCAGGATATGCGTGGTTCGATGTGATATCCATATCACCCGTTTGATAATCAACCTGTCCGGTAATCCAGTTACCTGACTGAGCATTTACTTTAAGCTGGATAGACGTGTCGCGGTTATATTTTTTAGATGTTAGATACAGGGTATAAAAATCGTCCGTAATATCATCGACTGTAAAACCAGCTATATAATCTTTTTTGTGTGTTTCTGGCATTTAGGCATTCCCCATATTCAGATGTTGTTGATCAACAATCATGAGTTCAGCCTAACATAGTAAGTTTTTTATACGTTGTATATTACGGTTCAAAAATCAGTCGAGTTTGACTCTAATTTCACAAACAACTCAATAACTGATATGGCTCCCCCTGTCAACAATAAGCGTAGGGTATCGAGCTGACCTGAGAATCAACTGTTGCGATGCCTGCGCGTCCATTCAAACACATTCAAGTGAGGCGAGACCGTTTTATAGCGGCGATTGATACTCTGATATGCGTGGATTCACCGGTCGCCCTGCTTACCGACAAGATCTGTTTTCACCAACCCGGGTTGAACCTCTGTCTCATGTCGTGGATTAAGCGGCATCGCAGCTATGCATTCATAGTTATGTCGAGAATTCCCTGGCATTTTGAGGTTGTGCCTCGCTTGAATATGACTGAATTATCGGATAATTTATCTGTCGTAGCCAGTTTCTTGCGGGCATGCCCGTTACCGGTTTTGGTAATCGCACCCTGATGACGCTTGCCACCGCTACTGCTTTCACTCGGAACCAGGCCAAGCGCCGCCATGAACTGCCTTGGATGCGCAAACCGCCGCAAGCCTCATCCGTTTCATCCGGAACATTGCATGGTGTAATGTCTCCGGAGCGCAGTAAACGGGCCAGTTTCAACGCATCCCTTCGATCTGTTTTTACCCGATTCCCCGGCTTCTTGGGAATCAAACCAGGTGCTGCAACAACGCATGTATGCCCCAGACCTGTCAGATGCCGGTATAACCCGAACCCAAAACATCCAGCCTCATAAACAAAACAGAGGTCATATCCATCCCGACCCAGCTTTTTGGCCAGTTTACTCACTGCTGCCTGCGTGTGTGGGATCTCTCCATAGCTCTCTGCTGGCTCTCTGCTGGCTCTCTGCCTTCATCTGCAATTCCAACCGTTATAAATTTACTGTGGACATCCAATCCAATGCTTCTAATCTTTCTTTCCATGGCGGCTGATAAAAGTCAGCAATGGCTTATTATATATGGAAGGAAAACAAATGAATGATAAAACGATAGCAACGCACAACGGCAGTTTTCATGCAGATGATGTGTTCAGTATCGCTGCATTTAAGCTTATAGATCCTTCGTTCACACTTGTGCGCACACGTGATTTGGAACTGATCGCCAAGGCAGATATTGTGATTGATGTCGGTGGTGAATATGACGCGGACAGAAACCGCTTTGATCATCATCAACGTGGTGGTGCAGGGGAGCGCGAAAATGGTATTCCCTATTCCTCGTTTGGTCTGATTTGGCAGAAATATGGTGTAGAGATATGCCAGGGTAAGGCAGATCTCGCCAATGCTGTGGATGCAGGGCTGGTATCCACCATTGATGCGATTGATTGTGGTCATGTCAACGGTGTCTCCGAAGGCATTAGCTTGAGCCAGACGATTGGAATGTTTAACCCGACCTGGCAGGAAGATAGTGATTTTGACCAATATTTTGATGAAGCTGTTGATTTTGCATCGTGCGTTTTAATGCGATTCATTGCATCGGCGAATGGTGGCATTAGTGCCAAAGCCATTGTAGCAAAAGCCATTGAACAGGCAGAAGACCCAAGAGTGATTGTATTGGAAAGATATATTCCATGGAAAAGAACGGTGCATGCCCTGTCTGACGAGGCCTTGTATATGGTTTACCCATCTCCAACTGGCCAATGGCGCATTCAAACCGTACCGGTTGAACCCGGTTCATTCGAAGACAGAAAATCGCTGCCCAAGGCATGGGCCGGCTTGTCCGGTCAAGATCTTATAGACATGACTGGTATTGATGATGCCATGTTCTGCCATAATGGTTTGTTTATTGCCGGTGCAGAATCCTTTGAAAGCACCATGAAAATGGCAGCCCTCGCGCTCACCGAATAACTGTAGCTACTGAGTAACAAAAAACCAAACGGATGCTTTAACAGGCTTCCGACTATGAGGTTTACTTCCGTGTATTCCGTGGTTCCTGTCTTTGATTATAGTCCAACAAGACAGACCAAAAAAAGAGATTAACCACGGAATACACAGAACACACGGAAAAGGCATAATCGCTAGAAAGGTGCTCTTGAGTAGTCTCTCTGCGCTTGAGCGCATCAGGTGAATGCTGGATACAGCAGAGAGTATGCTCTGGGCATTCACCTTCTGCACACAGCTTCACGCAGATGAGTATCATATAATACTGACCAGTAATGTGAGATTGGCGCGATCTCGCCTATTGCGCCACTAAAGCTGCTTATTTGGCGCGATAACTTTTTTAAGTGGCGCAATAACAGTTATTGCGCCACAATAGCGCTATCATGTCAAAGAAGATTCCCCATACTGAACCCAATGCAGTGCGAAATATCATCGCAGATATTCCCGATGGCATTGCGATAGATGAACTCTCCGGGAAACTACCAAACATTCCTCGACGCACACTGCAAAGAAGACTCAGCAAGCTTGTAAACGACAAGCTTGTTATACGAGAAGGAAAAGGGCCCAGCACACGTTACCGATTATCTGATATTCAAGCTTCTGCACAAGCTGATTCAAATCATGAGCTGGAAACCACACAGCTAGAAGATTACATACCTGTTTCACCAGAAGGCGAAGCACTTCGCAATGCCATTCGAAAACCGATTCAAAGCAGGGCACCAGTGGGTTACAACCGATATTTTCTTGCTGACTATATACCCAACAAAACCCTTTATCTGTCAGGAAAGCTCAGTGACGAACTACACAAGTATGGCAATGTAACTGCTCAGGAGCAACCAGCAGGAACCTATGTTAGAAAAATATTCAACCGACTGCTGATTGACCTATCCTGGAACTCCAGCAGGTTAGAGGGAAACACCTATTCGTTACTGCAAACAGAAAGACTACTTGAGCTTGGCGCATCTGTAGGTGGCAAGGATATGCGCGAAGCACAGATGATTCTCAACCATAAGGGTGCTATTGAACTGCTGGCAGAACCATCCAGTGACACGGGATTTAATCGCTACACTATTTTGAACCTTCACGCCCTGCTTTCCGAAAACCTGCTGCCTGACCCCCAGGCCAGTGGGCGCATTCGCGAGATTGCTGTTGGCGTGGGAAGAACATCATATCACCCTCTCGAAGTGCCGCAGATGATTAACGACTGTTTCGACCTCATGCTTGAAAAAGCCACCGCTATTCAAGATCCATTCGAACAGGCTTTCTTTATCATGGTTCACCTGCCTTACTTGCAGCCCTTCGAAGATGTAAACAAACGTGTATCCCGACTGGCAGCCAATATTCCCCTCATTCGTGAAAACCTATGTCCACTGTCATTTGTGGATGTGCCCCAACGCGCCTATATTGATGGCATTCTGGCTGTATATGAGTTGAACCGGATTGAGTTTCTGCGCGATGTGTTTGTCTGGGCATATAAGCGTTCATGCGCACGTTATTCCGCAGTCCGCCAATCACTGGGTGAACCTGATCCGTTTCGGATGCGCTATAGAGATAAAATTGCCAGCATTGTCGCTCACGTTGTCCGATCAGGATTGGACAAGCAGCAGGCGAGCACGCAAATCAAATTGCATGCCGACAAACAAATCGGGGCTGCCGATGCTCCGCGTTTCATTGAGATAGTGGAGACCGAGCTGATGAGTCTTCATGAGGGAAGCATTGCCAGATACCGCTTACGACCATCTGAATATCAACAGTGGAAAGCAGGCTGGCGATAAGAATCGCCGGAACCTGCGCGACGATGCCAGTCAGTGTCCAGCTTACCCCCTTCATCACCGCTTAAGTATTCAGTATGGCTACAAATACAGATATAGTGAATCATGAATTGAATTGCCGCTCGTCATTCCCGTGAAGACGGGAATCCATTGTCTTTCTACTTTGAATCGCATGTGGATGCCCGATAAAAGAACTCGGGCATGACGGTAACTCTAAACATGAATCACTATAGCTGTTCAGATTGCCGCTATCGGGAAAACTCAGTGGTGAGCTGAATAGTTACAAAAGAACAAAGGATTCCCTACCATGAGCCAAGGCTTTGAAATTCAAATATTTAACCGTCACGAAAACAAAATGGATATCGAAAAAGTGTATGGTGATGCGATGGTCAGGTTTGCCTATGCCAACCCCATAGGGCGGCTGCTAGGGCCTGTGATTGCCAGTAAAATGCTCAGCCAGCTATACGGAAAATCACAAGACAGTTTAAAGTCGGCGCAAAAAGTCGCACCCTTTATCAAAAACTTTCATATTCCAATGGATCAGTATCAAAAAGGCTCGTTCAAAGAGAACCCTGTTGAAACATCCTATCAATCATTTAATGAGTTCTTTATTCGAAAGTTACGTGCAGGGCAGCGGGCGTTCACAACAAACGATCATGACATGGGTGCTTTTGCGGAGGCGCGATACTTTGGCCATGAGAGCATGAGCGATGATCTCACTATCCCCGTGAAGGGATCGATGTTGCGGGCTGTTGATCTGATCGGTGATCGTGAATTAGCCAAAGACTTTGTCGGTGGCCCCTTGATGATCGCAAGGTTGTGCCCTGTTGATTATCATCGTTACCACTATCCCGATCATGGCAAAACCCTTAAATCTTTTACTGTTCCCGGCAACTTACATTCAGTCAATCCATTGGCCTTAAAATACAGACAGGATATTTTCATCAAAAATGAAAGACGTGTCTCGATTCTGGAAACAGAGCATTTTGGTAAGCTGGCCTATATTGAGGTGGGAGCCACCTGTGTGGGAAAAATCGTGCAATCCTTTGATGAATCCAGACCGTTTAAAAAGGGCGATGAAAAAGGCTACTTTCTCTTTGGCGGCAGCACCGTTGTGTTATGTGGAGAAAAAGGAAAGTGGGTTCCTTCCGAAGACATCTTAAAGAACACCAATGCAGGCGTTGAGACGTATATCCAACTTGGTGATGTCGTTGCTCAAACCAGCTAACTAATTTATATTCACCCATCCTATCGGTGCCGGATACTGGCGAAAAGGAAAGAAGATTTATGAAGAAGAAAATTCAATACAGTAACGAGCCCATCGGTGAAGTCCGTATTCTAAACGATTTTCTGCCCTCTCCCGGCGAACTCGCTTTTAAAGAAAAAAAGGTCAAGGTGACCATGACGCTTAGTCAGGCAAGCGTGGATTTCTTCAAAGCTGAAGCGAAAAAGCACCACACATCATATCAGGCGATGATCCGCCAGTTGCTGGATATCTATGCCAGCCAACAGCGTTCTTGATTGACTGTGCAATGCTCGATACGAGGGCTGCCCCCATGCCTTTGAAAGCCCGACCCCTTCATGTGAAAGCCCGACTCCTTCATGATAACGATTGGGTTAGTTATGTATTATGTCCCTGGAACTGGTATTATGTCCCCGGAACTGCAAGAGTTATTTGTAGTCTGGGCAATAATGTTTATTGTTAAGCAATGGGAATTCATTAAAGGGGGAGGATGATTAGTGGTTGAAGTATTCAACGCAGATGATATTAAAGAAAATCTCACCGGCCTTCTTGGATATGCAAAATCTCTTTATGAGATTCGATGTAAAACTTTTGATGATTACCTTCAACCTGCTTATTACCCCATTCTCAATACAGATCTGAAAAGTTATGAAAACGTATCTTTAGGTGAAGATGCTCCGGAAGGAACATGGATCGCCATACAACGTGTTGAAAGAATGAAACCTCCGCAGCCCCCGGAGAGTGCGAATGTATTTCTAAGCATAATTGGGGTCGCG
>JALUWF010000389.1 GCA_027019785.1 Mariprofundus sp.
GAAAGTGCCGAACAGACGATCCCAGACCGACAGGTTAAAACCATAATTGCTGTTGGTTTCAGCTCTGATGATGGAGTGGTGAATGCGATGCACATCGGGGGTAATGAACAGCAGCCGCAGCAATCGATCCAGGCCTGCGGGCAGGCGAACATTGGCATGGTTGAACATGGCCATGCCATTGAGCACAATTTCAAACACAATCACAGCCAATACCGGTGCGCCAAGTAGTGCAACCACCGCCATTTTAATCTGCATCGACAGCAGTATCTCAAGCGGATGAAAACGCAGGCCAGTGGTGACATCAATATCACGATCGGCGTGATGCACCATATGCAGTCGCCATAAGAGCGGCACGGTATGAAACAGCACATGTTGAGCGTAAATAGCCAGATCGAGCAGAATCACTGCTGCGATGATTGCCACGCCGCCCGTCCAGCCCAGGAGATGCAGCAATCCGAAATGATGTGCATCCGCCCACAATGCAATGGCCACCGCGCCACCGGGCAACAGCAAGCGGACAATCAGTCCGTTTAGGGCGACGATGCCCAGGTTAGCTGGCCAGCGCTGGCGACCAAATTGCAGTGGGCGGCGCGGCGCAACAGCCTCAGCCACAGCCATGATCAGCAGAACAAGAAAAAAAACGCCGAAGCGCGCAGTTGTTGCATCCATCCCGTAACCCTGAATGAAAACGGTGCGAACGAAAAGCAGGACTAGCGTGGATGCTTCGCCTTCGAGGGCGCAAATTCCGCTTGGTAACCTCGGTCACAGAATATAGTCTACCGGAAATATTGTATTCAGCCTGTCGACTGAATATTTTGAATTGAGGGGCTTTGCATCGTCCCTGTTTAACCTACGGAGGAAAAAATGAAACGAATGATATCCATTGCCATGGCCGCAGGTTTTATCCTGTCCGCTTGCGCGACCAACCCGAATGATCCAAACATTCACACCAAACAAAATGCAGCGGCAGGCGCCACGCTGGGTGCGATTGCCGGTGCCATTATCGGTTATCAGAGCGATCATTCCGGCGGTGCGCTGCGAGGCGCATTGATTGGCGGAGCTGCCGGCGGCGTGCTCGGTGCAGGCACCGGCGTCTATATGGACAAACAGGAAGCTGAATTTAACCGGCAACTGGCGGATGAGCAGCGTAGCCATCAGATTGAAGTTGAGCGGCTGAAAAACGAGAATCTGAAAATTACCATGAACTCAGAGGTTTCATTCGCCTATAACTCAGCCCAACTGACGCCGGCGTTTCATAACACGTTGGATAAAGTGGCCGACATTCTGAATCGCTATCCGCGCAGCAGCATCCGGATTATCGGTTATACTGATAGCCGTGGTTCGGCTGAGTATAATCAGCAGCTATCCGAACAGCGGGCGAAGGCGGTGAAATATTACCTGGTCGATCGCAACGTGGATGCACGCAGAATCGTCACCGAAGGCCGTGGCGAGTCTCAGCCCAGGGCTTCCAATGCGACAGAAGCCGGCATGCAGCTCAATCGCCGCGTGGAAATGCTGGTTATTCCTGACAAGAATATTCAGTAAGCTGTTTCAGCCATCGACAACAAGAAGCCCGGCCATCGCGCCGGGCTTTTGTTTATCTAAACAAGTTTGAATCAGAGGTGAACGCGGATAGGAAAGTAAAAGCATCTCTCGTAAAGGCGCAAAGAACGCAAAGGAAAACCGAAGTGAAAAGTGCAGGTTGGAAAAGAGGAGTGTCAGCTTGTGAGCTCGCCTATGTGCACAGAAAGTCAAAAATCTTTCGCTGCCGCATTATTCTCATCATCCAAATGCAAAGCTTCCGCAAGCGCTGCGCTGAATCACACAACAACCATGATTTTGATTTCTTTGCGTTCTTTGTGCCTTTGCGAGATTCGATGTTGATTTTCGTAAGGGATTAAAGCACAAGGATGCACTTATGCGAACTTGCTTTAGGCTTCGCGCTTTCAGGCGCAGACAATGCATTTCGCCTGAGATTACAAGTTGAACAGATGAAGGGTGATTTCATGTACAACAGAAGCATCGAATTGCTGGCGCCTGCCGGTACGATTAAAAATATGCGCTATGCATTTGCCTACGGGGCCGATGCTGTTTATGCCGGCCAGCCGCGTTACTCATTGCGTGTGCGCAATAATGATTTTCAGTTGGAAAACCTGAAAACGGGTATCGATGAAGCGCATGGGCTGGGGCGTAAATTCTTTGTCGCCAGCAATCTGCTGCCACACAACAATAAATTGAAGCGTTATCTGGAGCATATGCAGCCGGTGATTGAGATGGGGCCGGACGCGTTGATTATGGCTGATCCCGGCCTGATTATGATGGTGCGTGAGCGCTGGCCGGAGATGCCGATCCACCTCTCTGTGCAGGCCAATACGATGAACTGGGCGGCGGTGAAGTTCTGGCAGTCGGTCGGCGTGAAGCGGATAATCCTGTCGCGCGAACTTTCACTCGATGAAGTGACTGAAATTCGTCAGCAGTGCCCGGATATGGAGATCGAAGTGTTTGTGCATGGCGCATTGTGCATGGCCTATTCGGGGCGTTGCCTGCTATCGGGTTATTTCAATCACCGCGATGCCAACCAAGGATCATGCACCAACGCTTGTCGCTGGGAATACGGCATGGAAAAAGCCGCTGAAGATATTTCCGGCGACATTATTCCCATTGAGAACATTTCAAGCACGCTTCTGGATGGGATGAACGCACAACCCTTTGCTGAAACTGGCCAGGTGGAACGCCATCCGCTGGCTGATCAGGTTTACACGCTGAGCGAACCGAACCGACCGGGTGAAAAAATGCCGGTGTTTGAGGATGAACACGGAACTTATATTATGAATTCGAAGGATTTGCGGGCTGTGCAGCATGTCGAACGATTGGTGCAGATTGGCGTAGATTCTTTGAAAATCGAAGGTCGCACCAAATCGCATTATTATGTTGCGCGCACCACCCAGACCTATCGTCAGGCTATTGATGATGCACTGGCGGGAAAATCCTTTGATGAATCTCTGATGTTTCAACTCGATGCGCTAGCGAACAGGGGATATACCGACGGTTTTTATACCCGCAAACGCTCATCGGCCAGCCAGAATTATGAAACCGGCAACTCAACCTTCGATGCCCAGCGCTTTGTTGGCGAAATAGTCGATTTTGATGCGGAAAAACAACAGGCCGAAGTGATCGTAAAAAATAAATTTTCGGTCGGAGATTCAATAGAAATGGTTAATCCGGGTGGCAATACGACATTCATCCTCGAAGCTATGCATGATGCCCGTTCAGGTCATCCGATGGAGGTTGCACCGGGTAGTGGTCATCAAGTCAGGATTCCGGTTCCCGTTGCGCCGGATGCACAGGCACTGCTGGCTGTAAACCTGAAGCACTAACAGTTTTACAAATTTTCTGCGATACTGCGCCGCCGCTGGCATCAGCATGCTGGCGAATGACAAGTTAGAAAGGTATCCGAACCATGGCTATGAAATATAATACTGACGATCTCCGCATCAGCGGCATGAGTGAAATCGCAGCGCCGGAGCAGGTGCATGCCGAGCATCCGATTTCTGAAACGGCAGCCCGTACCACGTACGATACCCGCCATGCCATCCATGAGATTCTGCAGGGTGAGGATGATCGGTTGCTGGTGGTGACCGGCCCATGTTCGATTCACAATCCCAAGGCCGGACTGGAGTATGCCCGCCATATTCTGCGTATGCGTGAAGAGCTGGGTGATGATCTGTTGATTGTGATGCGGGTCTATTTCGAGAAACCGCGCACAACGGTGGGCTGGAAAGGGCTGATCAACGATCCCAATCTGGATGAAAGTTTTGAAATCAACAAGGGTATCCGGCTGGCGCGCAAACTGCTTCTGGATGTAAATGAAATGGGCGTGCCTGCCGGCACTGAATTTCTCGATCTGATTACGCCACAATATATCGCCGATCTTGTAAGTTGGGGCGCCATTGGCGCGCGCACGACCGAATCACAAGGTCATCGCGAACTGGCCAGCGGCCTGTCATGTCCGGTCGGCTTCAAAAATGGCACCGATGGCGGTTTCAAGATTGCTATTGATGCGCTGCATGCCGCCAGGCATCCGCACGTATTCCTGTCACTGACCAAAGCGGGGAAATCAGCTATTTTCTCCACCTCCGGTAATAAGGACTGTCATATTATCCTGCGCGGAGGCAAACAACCGAATTACGATGCCGCCAGCGTGGCCAGCGCTATCACCGACCTGGAAGCGGCCAGCTTACCTTGCCATTTGATGGTCGATTGTAGCCATGCCAACAGCAGCAAGCAGTTCAAACGTCAAATCGAAGTGGGTGAGGATCTGGCCGGCCAGATTGCTGCAGGCAATCATTGCATTACCGGAGTTATGATGGAGTCCCATCTGCACGAAGGGCGTCAGGATGTGACGCCGGGCGAACAGCCGACATTTGGCATCAGCATTACCGATGCCTGCCTGGGTTGGGAAGATTCAGAAGCCCTGTTGCATACACTGGCCGAAGCAGTACGCAAGAGAAGGGATGCGTAAAACCTTTAACTCTCGCAAAGGCGCAAAGAACGCCAAGTAAAATCACAATCCGTTGAAAATATTTTGTTTCTTCTCACATCTTACTTCTCACGCCTACTCCTCGCCTTTCCGTTTGGCCTCATTGACACGCAGGGTGCGTCCGGCGTAGTCAGCGCCATCGAGCTGTTTGATGGCGGCTTTGGCGCCTTCGCTATCCATTTCCACAAAGCCGTAGCCCTTGAATCGTTTGCTGCGGCGATCTTTAACCAGACGTATATCAATCACCTGGCCGTAGGGGGCGAAGAGGTTTTTAACATCATCCTGACCCGCATTGAATGGCAGGTTGCCGACATAAATATTACTGGAAGCGGCCTCATCCACTGTAGTGGTTGCGGGTTTATGGACAAGCGCGGTCAGGATGCCGCCAAATAACGTTCCCAGGATAATGCCGGTGGCAAACAGCGAAGCCGTGGGCATACTCTGCGGGTTGATAGCAGACACGATAAAATAACCGACAAGCGACGCGGCAAGTGCGGCGACAAGCAATTTGATAAAACAGGAAAAACGCATTCATTAACTCCGGATTCTGCATTCAGGTGCAGTTCATGATGCCGAATCATGCCAAAAAAAGCACCAAAAAGCACGTCTGTTCGCAGTAAAATTCTTTTGCCATTTCCGCTATCGCCATCGCCCGCACAATCTGATGGATTTACGCTTGATTTGTAAGCGAGGGTAAAACAACGATTTTGTATGAGCGGACTGGTGATTGCCATGATGGCAATAAATCAGCTTTTCCCTAGCATTGCGCGCATGAGTCGAACAGTGATCCCCATCCAGACAGAACATCAGGGCGAGCCGATGATTGGCAAACCCAAATGGCTGAAAGTGCGCGCGCCAATGTCGTCCGAATACAAATTCATTGTGAAGCTGATGCGCGAGTTGAAGCTGAATACCGTATGTGAGGAAGCTTCCTGCCCCAATATCGGCGATTGCTGGAAGCAGGGCTCGGCCACCTTCATGATCCTTGGTCGCGTCTGTACCCGTACTTGTGCATTTTGCGATGTAGCAACAGGTCGGCCCGATCCGGTTGATGCAGATGAGCCGATCAATCTGGCCACAGCCGTAGCGCAGATCGGGCTGAAACATGTGGTGATTACCTCGGTGGATCGGGACGACCTGAAAGATGGTGGTGCTGGTCACTATGCGACGGTGATCCGGGAGCTTAAGGCGCGACAACCCGATGTAACCATTGAAATTCTGACCCCCGATTTTCAGCGCAAGCCGGCCAGTTGTTTGAATACGATTATGGATGCCAAGCCGGATATATTTAATCACAACCTGGAGACAGTGCCGCGCCTGTACCGCTCCGTGCGTCCCGGCGCGCGCTATTTTACATCGCTGCGACTATTGCAACGAGCCAGTGAGCTTGATGCCGAGGTGGTGACCAAGTCCGGCATCATGGTTGGCCTCGGCGAGCAGCGCGATGAAATCCTGCAGGTGATGGATGACCTGCGCGAGGCCGGCGTTGATATCCTGACCATCGGCCAGTACCTGCGACCGAGCGCAAAGCATCATCCTGTGATGAAGTACTGGAG
>JALUWF010000390.1 GCA_027019785.1 Mariprofundus sp.
CTGGCCAGATCCTTGGCGCGTTGACGTTCGATCAGTTTATTGACAACGCCCTGCAGATAAACCTTGCCATTGACCGTATTGACGTGGATTTTGAAGCCGGATACCAGTTTGTCGTTCCAGAACTGGCGTTTGATGCGCGCGGTGATCCAAGCATCGGACAATACGCTGCGAATCTTCGGCATGCCGACATTTATTTTGTTATCCACTGTTAACACGCCGCGAATCTGTTTGGTGATAAAGAGGGCGCGTTCGATATGCCGGCGCGTGGGCAGGTAGCCAGTCAGTGTGGCATGGCCCCGAATCACTTCGACGCTCACCCATCGTGATGGCATATCGCGTTCGGCAATCAACCGGGCATCAATCTTGGTGGCAATGGCGACATCATCGAGTTGCCGTCCAATGGTGCGCTCATCTTGTACGCCGCTGGCGCCGGCAGTGGCACCGCCAACTATGGCGGTGGCAAAACAGCCGGGCAGGGCGAGCGCGGCGGTCAGTAATATGAGTAGTCGAATTAATGGCATGATAACTCCAATTATGAATACGCTGAAAAACTATGTCCATGTAGTTTTTCAGCACGAAAAGGAAAAAGTGTGATTTTTCCTTTTCTCACAAAAACAAGTGCTTGCGGCACTTATTTTTGACCGGCCATCTATGGCCGGTACGGTAGCTCTGAGTTATTCAGAGCTACCTTAGTGAATATCATCGCCCAGTGCTTCCAGTACGGCGGCAAAGAGCAGGGGAACAAGGATTTCGTCGGGGCCGGAGAGCCAGAATCCGGCGCCGTCGGGCAGTGACAGGCGGGTGACGACATCGGTAATGGCCGAGGTGCTGGCGGCGGGATCGATGACAGCAGTGGTGACCGATTCGATCTCTTTGCCGACATTGCGGGCGGCATCAACTGCATGCAGCAATACGCGCGGCATCACCACGCTGGAGGCGACATTAATAACAACGCCGTGACTGCTGGCCGCCATCATGGCCGCCAGCAGACGGAAATCGACCATGCCGGCAGCGCCGAGCGATTCGCCATGGGCGGCGGGATGAAAACAGAAGGCATCGGCACCGATGGCCGGATGCACGGAAACCGGAATGCCGTTACGAAAGGCGGTCGCAATAATGGAGTGATCCAGATGTTCCAGTTCCGAGTCCTGCAGGCGTTTTCCAATGCTCTTGCCGATCCCCCAGTTTTCCAGTGTGCCGAAGTTGATGGCATCGTTGATAAAACAGCCGGTCTCTTCGGTAATACAGTAATGGCCGTTGCTCAGTTCTCGTTCGCGGGCTGTTACAGTACGACCGGAAATGGCGATCTCCACATCCTGCTCCAGCGCAGCACCGGTCAGCGCCAGTCCGGAAATAATTTTCTGTTCAATCAGGCGGCAGATCACTGGCCCCAGACCGGAATCGAGCACATGGCCGCCACAGGCGAGAATGATCGCATGTTTGTTGCGAAAGGCCTGAACAATAGCATCGCGCAGACGAAACAGATCACCGGCGCAGCCTAAGTTGGGCAGGCTGCATAAAAAACTTTCGAAGCCGCTACCCGGCTGGAAGGGGGCACCGAAATCCTTGCTGTCGGTGTCAATCATGCGCTTGGCCAGCGGCACAGTTTTGAGCTTGGCTAGTGAGAGCGGTTTAATGGTCATGGGTTCCTCCAAACATGGATTGATCAACCAGCGCGCACAGGATATGCAAGCAGGTGATATGCATCTCCTGAATACGCGGCGTGGACGGGTGAGGGATATTCAGCTGCATGTGGGCATGCTCGCTGCGCCCCAGTGCGCCGCCATCCTTGCCGGTCAGGGCGATTGTCTGCATGCCGACGGCGGCAGCGGCGGCGGCGGCGGCGACAATATTATCTGAATTGCCACTGGTGGAAATGGCCAGCAGCAGGTCGCCGGGCCGCCCCAGCGCCTCAACCTGGCGGGAAAATACCTGCGCAAAAGAGAAATCGTTGGCGATGCTGGTGATCACCGATGCGTCATGGGTGAGCGCTACAGCGGCCAGTCCGGCCCGATTGACTTCAAAACGGTTAACCAGCTCGGCGGCGAAATGCTGGGCATCGGCGGCGGAACCGCCATTGCCGCAGGCCAGCACTTTGCCACCGTTTGTCAGGCATTTGACGATAGCTGCTGCGGCTTGTTGCAGCGGTTCGGACAGACATTCCATGCACTGCTTCCGCAGTGCAATGCCATCGTTAAATGCACCTTTGATCAAGGCATCTGTATGCTGCTGGCTGGTGCTCACCTGATGATATCCTCCATGTGTTCTATGCGCGGCGGAATCCACGCCGGCAAGCCGACTCTAGGGGTCAGGATGATTAAATCAAAGCGGCATTGCCATGTTGCGTAATTTTCGTGCCGGCTCAACCATGTTTCGGCAGCCGAGCGCAGGCGGGCGCACTTGTCCGGATGCATGGCCAGCAAGCTGGACTGGCGCGAACGGTGCGCTTTCACCTCGATAAAGATGATCAGATCATCGCGTCGGGCAACAATATCCAGTTCACCGCGTCCGAGCCGGGCATTGCGTTCCAGAATCTGATAACCCCGGTGGGTCAAATAGCGCGTCGCCCGCTCTTCTCCCCGCCGCCCCTGTTTTGTGCTCATGGTTGTTGATTGGTAATTAGCGCATAGACCTGTGATTTGCTGATATCGAGGGTGCGGGCGACCGCTTTGGCGCGGGCTGATGGGGGTAGCGATTGCATGGCTGGCTGGTTCAGACAATCTATTATATGTTGATCGGTGAGTTTCACGGTGTCATCACTGGCCGGGCCGATCATCAACACAATTTCACCGCGCGGCGCTTGCGCCAAAAAGTGGCTAATCAGCTTGTCTGCATCGCCGCGCACGAACTCTTCATGCAGTTTGGTCAGTTCGCGGGCGACCACGATTTCCCGCTGCGGCTGCATGCTTGTCTGCAACTCCTGTAAAGTGGTGAGCAGGCGGCGTGGTGATTCAAGCAGCACCACAGTTTCATCAGATCCGGCAATGCGACCGATCTCCATGTGTCGCGCTTTGCCGCTACGGGGCAAAAAGCCGGCAAAACGGAAATGATCGGTCGGCAAGCCGGCAGCGCAGAGGGCGGTGATGACGCTGCTGCAACCGGGAATAGGCACAATGGTAATGCCTTTGGCGACCAGGCCGCACACCAGCCGATAACCGGGATCGGAAATCAGCGGTGTGCCGGCATCGGAGATCAGCGCGATATTTTTTCCGCTTTCGAGATGTGATAGCAGGGTCTGGAGCATGGCCGACTCATTGTGCTCATGTACGGCGACCATTGGTGTCTTGATGCCGTAATGTTGGAGTAGTTTGCGGCTGTTTCTGGTGTCTTCAGCAGCAACAATATGGGCCGATTGCAATGTTTCTACGGCGCGGTAGGTCATATCGGCGAGATTTCCGATGGGGGTAGCGACAACGAACAGTTGGCCGCATGGGGATAGATGATTAGGTTGCGAATCCATGTTGTGGACACGTTATCTTCCCCGCCGCCCGGTTGCAATACCGGCTGCGCTATTTACTCTCCTCGCCGCTCTGTTGCTGCTTAGCGCCTGCCAGCCCAAAATGCCGCCGCAGGTGACTCCAAAGCCAGCCATCGTGCAGATGCAACAGGCATTTACAGGCAATGCCGAGATTCAGCGTTTGCTGGCGCAGGCCCGCAGCGGCGGTGATATCGATGCTATTCTCAGTGAGTTGGACAGGTTATCTGCCAGTCAAGCTGAGCCGGTTCGTGAGGAAGCACAGTTTCGTAAAGCGCAATTGATGCTGGAAGGTGATTTGCCCGATGCCGATGAAGCGGCAAAAGCGGCAATCAACAGATATCCGCATCATGCTCTGGTTCCCTATGCGCATTTCTGGCTGGCGCGCTGGTGGCTTGAGCAGGAAGAGAGTGGTCGCGCTCTGGCGCAGATGAGCAAGGCCTTGCGGCATCCCGGCCTGACGCGGGAGTTGGTAGATCAGGTATTTGATGTTGCTCCGTCACTATTGCAGGAGGCAGACGAACGTGAGGCGGTTAGCTGGTTGCTGGCGGCAGCCGAGGTTGATTTTGCCGGTCGGGATCACTGGTTACGAATGGCGGCCCGACGCGCATCCATGCAAACAGTAGAAGAGGTGATGGCGGATGCCAGCTTGCCGAGGAATATTTTGCCGACATTTGCTCTGTTTGCCGGCCATACACGGCTGATGAGCGGCGATGTGCAAGGTGTGGCCCGCATTGCGGAATTGCTGGCAGCAGCAGCGCCGGGCAGCAGTGAAATACACCAGCTGCGCGATTGGGCAAGTGGCCAGGTTCGGGCCGCAACGATCGGGGTTCTGCTGCCGTTAAGCGGTCCATACGCCCGTTTTGGTCAGCAGGCGCTGCGCGGTATTCGCATCGCCCTGTCCGGGCTGGCATATGATGAATATATCACCTTGCGTATTGAAGACACGGCATCGGATCCGGCCACGGCAGTTCAGGCCTATCAACAACTGGCCGATGCATCGGTCAATATTGTCATCGGCCCGTTGCTGGCCTCCACAACCGAGGCGCTGTTGCCCTATCTCAAGCCGGATATTCCTATGATCAGCATGACCGGTCGCACGGATTTGGCCGCCCGGTCGGAGGCGCTGTTTATTCACACTCTCTCACCACTGGCGCAGGTGAATGTGATGGCTGAATATGCATGGCAGCATGGTGCCAAACGGATGGTTGTGATCTCTGATGGCGACGGTTCACAGACCGAAGCGAAAATGTTTAAAACATCGTTTGAGGCGCTGGGCGGTGAAGTGTTGCAGACGCTGGAACTGGCGCCGGGGACGCTGGATTACCGGGATCAGCTGCGCCAACTGCGTTATGACACGGATGACGAAACCGTGCTGGCAGCGCTTGATGAGGATCTGAATGTCTTCCTGCCCGAGATGGACATGGAGATTCGTATGCCGGTCGGTTTTGATGCGGTCTATCTGGCCCTGAATGGCAAACAGGTGGCGCTGCTGGCCGGGCAGCTGGCTTATGCCGATATATCCGGCTTGCCGCTGTATGGCAGCAGTCGCTGGCGAGATGGTCACCTGCTGGATGATCGGGGCCGTTACCTGTCGCATGCCCGTTTTACAACAACCGGTATCGGCAATCAGAAAGAGAGTGATGATCCACTGCTGCAGCATTTTCAGTTTGCCTACAGAGAAGCGTGGGGCGGTGAGAAAACGACCGATTTGATGCGTCTGGCCTACGATTCGATGCGTATCGCCACAGTCATAACCAGTCGTCTCGGTCTGGAAAAGCGCGATGTGTTCGAAGCCTTGCAGGATCCTGATGGCTTTCCTGCCCTGACCGGCCATGTGCATTTTGACGCCACTGGTATCGGCCAAAAGCAGCTGGACATTTTCAGCATCAAACGAGGAGTAATTGTTCCGGCCGGCTGATCCGCCACTGCAGCCTGCTTTCCATGCTGTGCCGACTCATGGAACTGGTTGGATGATGCGCCAAGTCGAGTGGCTTAAACTATTGTCTCTATTTACAGATTACAGATTACGGATTGGTATTGATGGCTGAAATACGCGATGATGCGCTGTTGTTGAGAAGGATTCCCTATAGCGAAACGTCGTTGATCTGCTATTTTTTAACCGCAGAGCATGGACGCATTACGGTCATGGCCAGAGGGGCCAGACGGCCCAAAAATAATTTTCGAGCTTCGCTCGAACCATTGTATGATCTACAGGTGAGTTGGCGGACTGGCCGTACAGGCATGGGTACGCTGGTCGATATTCAACGTGGCTGCAGCTTGCTGCAGCCGGCGCTCTCTCTGCATGGGCTGGAATTGCTGGCCATGGCATCGCGTCTGTTTCAGGAGGGTGATCCGCAGGGATTTGATGAGACAAAAGCGGCCTTGTTGCTGCTGGCCGAACGCGGCCAGCACCAGGGATTGCCGGGCGCTGTGTGGTTTTTGCTTGATGTGGCTGGCTGGCTGGGTGATCTGTCGCATTGCTGGCAGTGTGGCAGGGAGGCGGAGCAAATCATGTTCTGGCAGCATGCGCGGCTGGTGTGTGGTCAATGCGGGCAAGGCATGCCGGTATCCATGGGTTTGCGTAAATCCATTGCTGCCGTGGTATCTGGTGGCTCTGTCCGGCTCAGTGCAGGAGATGTCGATAGCTGGCACACCATGATACGCCAGCTTCTAAACGAGCATGGCATTAAAATAACTGGCAGTTTGTAAGGGATAAAACATGATAAATCTCGGTGTAAATATTGATCATATTGCCACGCTCAGGCAGGCGCGGGGCACGCCATACCCTGATCCGGTCGATGCCGTGGCTGTTTGTCTGGCTGCCGGGGCTGGCAGTATTACAGCGCATCTGCGCGAAGATCGTCGCCATATTCAGGATCGTGATATTGAACGACTGGCGGCCATCCCCGGCCTGCATCTGAATATGGAGATGGGGGCGAATGAAGAGATCGTCGCTATCTGTGAACGGTTAAGGCCGGCTGCCTGCTGTCTGGTACCGGAAAAAAGGCAGGAGCTAACCACGGAAGGGGGACTGGATGTGGTGGTGCACCAGGCGCGGCTGGCCGATGTGGTGGCGAGGTTGAGCGCAGTTGGCGTACGCGTGTCGATGTTTATCGATCCTGTGGCTGCACAAATCAGGGCATGCAGGGAAATCGGTGCGCCGGTCATTGAGTTGCATACGGGGCATTATGCGAATTATCAGGGCGAGGATCAGCGTAAAGAACTGACCGCATTGCGAGATGGCGCCAGACTGGCTCGCGAAATAGGACTGATGGTGCATGCCGGTCACGGTCTGACCATTGAAAATACGTCGGCTATTTGTGCGATTACTGAAATCGAGGAGTTGAACATAGGCCATGCCATTATCGCCGATGCCGTATTCAAGGGGCTGCATCAGGCTGTGGCCGATTTCAAGGCGGTGATGGTGCGTTGATTATTGGCATAGGCACTGATCGCATTGCGATTGCAAGGATTGAGATATCGCTGCAACGCTTTGGTGAGCGCTTTGAGCAACGAATATATACCGAAAAAGAGATTGCTCAGGCCAGGGCCAAGGGCAACCCGGTGCGCCGGTTCGCCATGCTGTTTGCCGCCAAGGAGGCGGTTTCAAAGGCTTTGGGTACCGGCTTTCATCAGGGCGTTGCGCCGCATCATATCGAAACCATTCATCAATCCTCCGGCAAGCCTGTAGTGACACTGCATGCGGCAGCCAGGCAGGTGGCGGAAGGCCTGGATATCCACCGCGTTCATCTGTCGCTGACTGATGATGACGGGGTTGCCATGGCTTTTGCTGTAGCCGAGTCACTGGATTGATCTATCGTTATGATCTGTCGTTATGGCAAGCGGTTTTTTGTTGACAATCATAGTGTAAGCAAGGGAGTTTGTGACTCTGCTGATAAAATAAGTCTTACGGGAGGGGCGAGCCGATGGATAAAATGCGAATTGTGACTGCGGCTCAGATGCGTGTGGCTGATCAGTTGGCCATCACCTCCGGCATGTCCGGATTTACGCTGATGGATCGAGCCGGTCTTGCCGTTGCCAATGCGGTGCTTGAATGTATGCCGGACTATGGCCGGGTTGTGATCATTGCCGGCGGCGGCAATAACGGCGGCGATGGATTCGCTGCTGCCTACTATCTCAGACAGCACCGCATTCCCGTTACCATCGTCACCCTGACGCCTGTTGACGAACTGACAGGTGAGACAAAAGCCCATGCCGACAAGGCCCGTACAGCCGGGACAAAGATCCGCGAAGCCTGTTCCGAGCATTGTCTTGCCGAATTGTGGCGTTGGCTGACCCGAGCTGTGATCGTTGTTGATGCCATTTTTGGAACGGGATTGAGTCGTCCGCTGCAGGGGCGTATGCGAGAGGTTGTTGATCGTCTGAATCAGAGCGATCGCCCGGTGCTCAGTATTGATATCGCCAGCGGTATTTGCGCTGATAGCGGCACTGTACAGGGTGTTGCTGTGCGGGCTGATTACACGCTGCCGATTGCGGCGACCAAGTGGGGGCACTGGTTAAATGAGGGGCGGGACTATACCGGCGAACTGCTGAATTCGGCCGATATCGGTATTGAGGATGCCTGGATTCACTCGGCGTGGCAGCAATCATGTGAGCATGCGGATGAGCAGAATGCTTTTTGTGTGAATTCCGCCAGTGTGATGCATGAGGGGATTCTCAGCCGTGCATGGCCCTGCAGACAGCGTTTGTCGCACAAGGGCAGCTATGGGCATGTGTGGATATTTGGGGGTTCGCAGGGTTTTACCGGCGCGCCTCAACTGGCCGGGCTGGGGGCGTATGCCGCCGGGGCAGGGCTAGCCAGCATAGCCTGCCCGGATGCAGTGTGGCCGGTTATTGCGGCGGCCAATGTCGAAGTGATGGCGCACCCCGAATCCACGGCGGACTGGCAGAACGCCAGCGCGCTGGTGGTCGGGCCGGGCTGGGGCAAGGCGCAGGGAAAACGCTTATCCGCCATGCTGGCGGTGGATAAAGCCATGGTGATTGATGCCGATGCGCTCAATATCATTGCCGCCAATGAGTCTCTGCAACAGCAGTTAGGTGACAGAAGAACCGCCATGGACTGTCTGACCGTGATTACACCGCACCCGGGCGAAGCGGCGCGATTGCTGAATATGCATGTGGACGCGGTTCAGCGGGATCGTAAGAAATCGATTATGGCGCTGACCGCCCGTTTTGGTTGCTGGGTGGTGTTGAAGGGTTCGGAGACTCTGATTGCATCGCCATCTGGCGATATTTACCTCAACCCCTTCGGTTCAGCGCAACTGGCCGTGGCGGGCTCTGGCGATGTGCTGGCCGGCATGATCGGCGCTCAGCTTGCAAGAGAAGAAATCGCCCGAGCGGACATAGAAACGGTCAGTCCCGCTGTGATGATTGCTGCTGCAGTGATGCTGCACGGTATGGCAGGGGAACGCAGTGGCTGGTATCTGGCCGGAGAATTGGCTAAACTGGTGGCTGGTATGCGTCAGCGTATTGAGCGGGCTGGAAAGACGTAGTCGACAGGTTTAGGGTTTATGCTGGTTATAGGCAATATTAGTCACGAATGACACGAATGAACACGAATAAAGAAGCAACAATCAGACAAATTGAAGGAGGGCGTCCGAATGAGAGAACGGTCTGTTAATAACACGCGGCCTCTGTCGCCCCGGCTCTCCATCTATCGCTGGCAGCCGGCCATGATAGCCAGTATTTTACACAGATTCACCGGCCTGGTGCTGGTGTTGTTCGTGCCGCTCTATCTCTGGTTGTTGCACGGTATGACTGGCACTGCTCACCATTTTGCCGACGTCACGCACTGGCTGCATTCCGGCTTTGGCAGGCTCTCCCTGTGGCTGGTCGGCGTGTCGCTGATGTATCATTTCTGTAATGGCATTCGCTTTCTGAGTATTGATGCAGGCTGGGGCGAGAGCCGCGATGCCATGCGTAACAGCGCCCGGCTGGTGTTGGGGCTGACTGCGCTAGTCGCCGTGCTGCTGGCGGTGCTGCTGGTATGAATGAAAAAACCACGTTGCCAGTTAAGTTGCCGATAAAAGAACCCGGCGCAGCCCATAGCGGCCTGTCTGACTGGTATTGGCAGCGTTTGTCGGCAGTGGTGTTGGCGGTGTTGTTGCCGTTGCCGTTTTTTCTGCTGGTGTCGGTGTATGGTGGCAGTGTTGATCAGCAGGGTTTGCTGGACTTGCTGGATCATTTTATCTCCCGTTTGTTGCACACGCTGTTGATCGCTGCACTGATGATTCATGTCTATATGGGACTGAAAGTCATTATTGAAGATTATGTGCATGTTGCCGGTCTGAGGGTGTGTCTGACCGGAGCCATGCTGGTGGTGATGACGGGTTTCGGGATCTGGTGGCTGGCCATCATCTGGGCCTGGGGAGGCTAAGTGGCATATCTTTCAACAGACAGGGTCGAGCATCATTTTCACGATGTGGTGATTATCGGCTCCGGCGGGGCGGGCATGCGCTGCGCGTTGCAACTGGCCGACGCCGGTCACCGGGTGGCTGTCATCACCAAAGTCCTGCCGACCCGCTCCCATACCGTAGCGGCGCAGGGCGGTATCAATGCAGCGCTGGGCAATGTGGTCTCCGATCACTGGTTGTGGCATATGTATGACACCGTCAAGGGATCGGATTATCTGGGCGATCAGGATGCTATTGAATATATGTGCCGGGCGGCGCCGCTGGTGGTGAAGGAGCTGGAGCATTTTGGCTTGCCGTTTACACGTCAGGCGGATGGGCGGATTTATCAGCGTGCCTTTGGCGGCCAGATGCGCGAGTTCGGCGAAGGGGGGCTGGCCAAGCGTGCTTGTGCGGTGGCGGATCGAACCGGCCATGCGATTTTGCATACCATGTATCAGCAGAATCTGCGCGCCGGCACCCATTTTTATCAGGAGTTTTTTGCGCTGGATCTGATTACCGATGCTGATGGCTGTCAGGGCGTCATGGCCTGGGATATCGCCAAAGGCGAATATCATCTGTTTCAGGCCAAAGCGGTGATTCTGGCCACCGGCGGGGCCGGGCGCATTTTCAAGGTGACCACAAACGCCCATATCTGCACCGGTGACGGCGGTGCGCTTGCATTGAGCGCCGGATTGCCGATGGAAGATCTGGAATTTTTCCAGTTCCACCCGACCGGCATTGCCGATGTCGGCCCGTTGATTACCGAGGGAGTGCGTGGTGAGGGCGGCTACCTGCTCAATTCCGAAGGCGAACGCTTTATGGAACGCTATGCGCCGACAGCCAAGGATCTGGCCAGCCGCGATGTGGTATCGCGCGCCATCGCGCTGGAAGTGCGCGAAGGGCGCGGTTGTGGCCCGAACAAGGATTATGCGCTGCTGAAACTCGATCACTTGGGGGCTGATCTGATTCTCTCTAAACTGCCCAATATTCACGAACTGGCGCTGCGTTTTGCCGGCGTGGATTGCACCAAAGAACCGATCCCGGTGCAGCCGACGGCGCATTATACCATGGGCGGCATTCCCTCCAATCGCTTTGGCGAAGTGGTCTGTCGGCAGGCTGATGATCCTGAAACGCCGTATCCCGGTTTGTATGCGATTGGCGAGGCGGCCTGCGCTTCGGTGCATGGAGCCAATCGGCTGGGTTGTAATTCGTTATTGGAAATCATCGTGTTTGGCCGGGCTTGCGGCAATCAGGTGATGAAGCGTTTGAAACAACATCGTTATCACCCGTCGCTGGATAAGGATTGCTGGCAGAAGGGCGTGCAGCGGGTGGAATCCTGGTTGAGCCGGGATGATGCGCGTGACGGGGGCAAGATTGCCGATATTCGTGGGCGCATGCAGAGCATTATGCAGGAGCACTTCAGTGTCTATCGCACCGAAGATGTAATGCGTGAAGGCGTGGAACGGCTGGAAACGCTGGCGGCAGAGCTGCCACAAGCGAATATTTCCGATGACCATCGTATTTTTAATACGGAACTGATTGAGGCGATGGAGCTGGAAAATCTGATGTTACTGGCGCGATCTGCTGCTGCCGGCGCACTGGCGCGCACGGAAACGCGCGGCGCGCATGCGCGTGATGATTTTCCTGAACGTGATGATAAGGATTGGCTGAAACATACGCTGGCCAGTATCAGGGATGGTCAGGTGTGGCTGGATTATAAGCCGGTCAGAATGCAACCGATGACGGTGGAATCGTTCCCGCCCAAGAAGCGGGTTTATTAGTGATGAACGGCCTCGGAGCATCCTGCCCTCGGCCCCTTAGCGTATGCCAAAAGCGCGGTTTCGGCATGCTTACTAAAGCCGCCCATCCATGGGCGGGGAGTGATTCATGAGCGAAATGATCCAACTCTCAGTTTTCCGTTACGATCCCGAACAGGGTGACAAGCCGACCATGCAGAACTATAAAGTGCCGATAACGGGGTCGGGCATGAAATTGCTCGATGCGCTTAATTATATTAAGTGGCAGCTTGATGGCACGCTGACTTATCGCCGTTCCTGCGGCGAGGGTGTGTGCGGCTCGGACGGTGTGAATATCAACGGCGTCAATGGTCTTGCCTGCATCACGCCGATTGCCGGCTTGAAACAGCCGATTCACGTGCGCCCGCTGCCATCCATGCATGTGATCCGCGATCTGGTCGTTGATATGGATCATTTTTTCGATCAATACCGCCAGATTCAACCGTGGCTGAAAACATTCACACCGACACCGGAACACGAGCGTTTACAAACGCCCGAACAGCGCGCCGAACTGGATGGTTCCTACGAATGTATCCTGTGCGGCTGTTGCACCACATCCTGCCCGTCGTGGTGGTGGAATGGCGATCGTTTTCTTGGCCCTGCAGCCTTGTTGCAGGCCAATCGCTGGATTGTCGATTCACGCGATGAAGCCATGGGCGAACGGCTCGATCAACTGGAAGATTCGTTTCGCCTCTACCGTTGCCATCAGATTATGAACTGCATGGAAGCCTGCCCGAAAGAGTTGAATCCAACCGCGGCCATCAATAATATTAAACGTAAACTGCTGGCCCGTAAATCATAGCTACGCTTTTCAGGCCGCCAGATAGTCGATAGCATGGCGTCATGCAAAATGCTGAATTGGCAATTCGTCGCATGCGCTACCGTTTGAACCGGCAGGGAATGCTGGAACTGGATGCGTGGCTGGGCGGGCTGTTTCAGTCAGATACAGAGGCCGAAAGTGTGGCGGCGGCCATTGATGCCTTGCTGCAGTGCGATGCGCCTGAACTACAAGCCATGATGCGCGGTGAAAAAGCTGTACCGGAGTGTTTGAAACCGTGGCTCTGAAATCCACGATTACGGGGTTGCTGCTGTTTATTGTTGCCAGCCTCACTTTATCTGCTTGCAAGCAGATGCAGACACCAAAAATGGCTCCGGCGGCCGATAAGTTTGCTTCGAACTCTGTGCTGGTGTTTGAACCGGATCATGTGGATATCGGTACGGTGAAAGAAGGGGAAAAAGCCGTCGGTTACTTGCGGGTGCGCAATGCCGGCGAGGCGATGGCCAATATTATTTCGGTGCAAACATCCTGCGGTTGTAGCGTAGCGACGCCGGAGCAGAGCCTGCTGATGCCGGGTGGTTTTACCCGCATCAAGATCGTTGTGGATACCTTTGCCAAGCAGGGCAAGGCCAGAAAGTGGGTGTTGCTGACAGATGATGCGGGCCATCGCAGCAAAGCCTGGGTGACGCTGCATGTCAAACCCAACCCGCATCTGGATATATCGACGCGCAGTATTTTTAAGGGCAAGTGCGCAGCATGCCATTTTGATCCGGCCAGAGGCAAGCTGAAAGGGATGGATATCTATCAGGCTGTATGCGCGATGTGCCATGGCACTGATCGCGAGGGTGTATCGGGGCCATCATTAAAATATCATCATGATAAAGATCGCTTGTCGCATGTGATTGCCGATGGCGTCGGTTCGCAGCATATGCCCGGTTTTGCCATAAGCAGAGGGGGACCTCTGACGGATGGGCAGGTCAAAACACTTGCGCGGTGGCTCTCACTGCTGGACAAATAAGGTCAAAATCGTTATAAATCCGACCTCAAATAAAGGGAGTTCTTCCGATGAAAAAAAGTATTGTGATTGCGCCGTCTATCCTGTCGGCTGATTTTGCCACCTTGGGCGAAGAAATCAGGGCAGTGGACGAGGCTGGCGCTGACTGGATCCATTTTGATGTGATGGACGGATCCTTTGTGCCGCCAATTACCATTGGCGATAATGTATGTAAGGCGATTCGCCCGCATACGGAAAAGCCGATTGACGTCCATCTGATGGTGAATCATCCGGAGACTCAGGTAGAGGCGTTTGCCAGAGCTGGCGCCGATTATATTACCGTACATCAAGAAGTGAGCCCGCATCTGGAGCGCACACTGCAGTTTATCCGCTCGCTGGGAAAAAAGGCGGGTGTGAGCCTGAACCCCGCCACGCCGGTGGCCACGATTCAGCATGTGCTGCACTGTGTGGATCTGGTACTGCTGATGAGTGTGAATCCGGGTTACGGCGGTCAGAAATATATTCATGCTGTGACCGACAAGATTCGTGATGCGCGCAAGATGATGGATGATGCCGGTTGTGAGGCACGTCTGGAAGTGGATGGCGGCGTTAATGTGGCAACCATGGCAGAAGTAGCGGAGGCTGGCGCAGATACGTTTGTTGCCGGCTCTGCTGTGTATGGCAAGCCAGACTATGCGGCTGCCATTGGTGAGTTGAGAGATTTGGCGGCGGGTTGAAGTTGCAGTATGTTGCGGGCTTAGATGAAGGATTATTAATCCCGCATTAATTTAGTGGTATAATAAGCCGCTAAAATCGCTATAGTTCGATCTTGTATGATGGATCTTGAAGGGAGCCATTTATACAGCCCGTGTTTTACGGCTTTATAAATGCGATACTCTATTGTTGTAGTAATAAGATATGAGGGGAGGAGTTTCAATATGTGGCAGAGAGTGAAAACGCCTTGGCTATCAAAATTCTGGCAGGTATTGTTTCTTGCCGCCCTGGGCCTGATGTTGCCTTCCGGTGCCTGGGCAGATGATGTAAGTAGTGCGAAGCAGCCGTTTGAATTCCCCCATGTCCGGCATGCTGGTAAATACAAGATTAACTGTATGTATTGTCACACCTATGCTCGCCGCAGCAAGGTGGCCGGTATTCCGCCGGTAGCCAAGTGTATTGGCTGTCATCTGCATCTGCCGTCGGTTCGAAATACGCCTCGTATCAAGAAGCTGTTTTCGTACTGGGAACAGAAGAAGCCTATTCCATGGCGCAAGGTGCATGATCTGCCGGATTTTGTGCATTTTGACCACAAACGTCATATTCAACGCTTTATTTTCAAGGATGGCCGGCCCACGCAACAGGTGTGCGGTATGTGCCATGGTGATGTGAAAACATTCACGGTGGGTCGCAAAATCCGCCCGTTGACCATGGGTTGGTGTCTGAGTTGTCATTCACAGTTTCAGGGTACATCCGATATCGGCAAGCCGGCGCCGGCTAAGCGATGGATGATTCCGGTTGCTGCGACCGATAAGCCTGTGATGGAGGTGGCGCACCCGCAGCCTGCCGTGCTCGATCCGGAGCATCCAAAAGCCATGAAAGTCGCTGAAATTAATAAACTGTCTGAACGACTGCCGAAGAAAATTCGCGAACATCTTGTGCATGCACCACACGACTGTTGGCAATGCCACAAATAATGATATTGATGATTAGATTGATGTTGGCATTCAGGGAGATTTGATGATGAGTCAAAAAAACAAAGCGAGCAATAAACCGGCCAGTGACTGGAGTCGCCGCACCTTTCTTAAGGCGATGGGCCTCGGCGGCGCTGGCAGCGCACTGATTCTGAGCGGCTGTGGTGATACAGATATTGTCAATGAAGTGGATCTTGAGGTACGCAAAGAGCTGGTTGAGCCCAATGTTGATCCGCAGGATTTTGTGCGTCCCGGCATTGAGATGTATTACGCATCAACCTGCCGACAGTGCCCGGCAGGATGTGGTGTATATGCCCGTATTCGTGAGGGTCGCGTTCTGAAGCTGGAGGGTAATCCGGCATCTTCTGTCAATCATGGCCGACTGTGTATGATGGGGCAGGCCGGTTTGCATGGTCATTACAACCCGGATCGCCTGACCAAGCCGATGATACGAAAAGGTGGCAAGCTGGTTGATGTATCTTGGGATGAGGCTGAAAACACGCTAAAAAAAGCGATGGGTCGTAAAAATGCCAGACTGGCATGGTTGAATGGTGCGACCAGTGGTCACCATGCAGCCTTGATCGGTTCATATCTGGAGGCTGTGGGCTCGAAAAATCACTTTGTATTTGATACGCTGCCGCCAGCTGTTGGTCATGCTGCCAATGAAAAGATGTTCTCTTATGCCATGCCTAAACTGGATTTTGACAAAGCACAGTTGATTGTCTCTTTTGGCGCCGATTTCCTGGGCACATGGATGTCACCAGTTCAGTTCGCTACGCAGTACGCCAACTTCCGCAATGCGCCGCGTGGTACGCTGGTTCAGATTGAGCCCAAAATGACGTTGACAGGCGCGAATGCCGATCGCTGGTTGCCCATTCGGCCGGGAACCGAGGGCAACCTTGCCCTGGCGCTGGCTTCACTGCTGGCTCAGGATGCCGAATATGCCGGGCGGGTTTCCGCAGATGTTCTGACATCGTTGAAAGATGTCAATATTGATGATATAGCTAAAGCCACCGATATCAGTGTCGATCGTATCCATAAATTACACCATATGCTAACCAGCCATAGCCCGAGCCTGGTGCTCTCCGGCCCCAGCGCCGAAGGATTCGAGCATGGATCGCAAGCAGCCAATGCAATCCTGCTACTCAATATCATGCTGGATAATGTTGGTAAAACCATCCTTCCACGCGATAAGGTGGCTTTCCCGGATCTGCATCCACAGATGGGCGGCTGGGCCCAGCTTAAAGCATTTACCGATGGTCTGAACAGTGGCAGCTTCGATACAGCAGTGGTATTCGGTACAAATCCGCTCTATCAGGCACCGGACTTTATGGCTGCCGACAAGGCCTTTGCGAAGGCTAAAATACGCATCTCTTTCTCCATGTTCCCTGATGAGACCACCATGGCATCCGATCTGGTGATCCCGATTCACTCCTATCTGGAAGAGTGGAATACTTCCATGCCGGCCTATGCTGCTGAAGATGGTTATTTGAGTCTGCAGCAACCGGTGATGAATCCTGTGTTCGGCAGTAGCGCAACACGTGCATTTGGCGATCTGCTGCTGGGTCTGCTGGCTAATGTGGATTCAAAATACAAGCACTGGGAAAATTTTGAGGCTTATGTGATGGATGCCATGCTAACCATGCGCCCGGCGCTGGTGAATCCACCCAAAGCAACTGTACCCGGTCAGACACCTGAGGAGGGTTTCAAGCAGGGTATTCTCTCTACCGGCTTTGTATATTTGAAAGCTGAAAAAGCCGCTCCTATCGTTGCCAGCGCAGCGGCAGTGCAACTACCCAAGGCAAAGGCCGATGATGCGCAGTATCCGTTCTATCTGATTCCATCTCCCCGTCTTGGTCTGTGGGACGGTCGCCACGCCAATCTGCCGTGGTTGCAGGAGTTGCCGGATCAATTGACAGAAGTGGTTTGGGATTCATGGGTTGAAATACATCCAAAAACAGCGGAAAAAATGGGCTTTATTACAGGCGATGTGGTGAGTGTCAAATCTGCTGCCGGATCACTGACAGCCAAGGTGGTTCTGTTTCCTGGTATTCATAAGAATTCCATCGCTATTCCATTGGGTCAGGGCCATACTGAATATGGTCGCTATGCCAAGGGTATCGGCGTTAATCCATACAAAATTCTGACAGCTCAATTCGATAAGCAGACAGGGGAACTGGCAACCCATGCCACGCGTGTGACAGTTGTCAAAGTAGCTGACAGAGGCCCGTTGGTGACACTGGCTAACGGTGGGCTTGTTTTGGAGAGTAACACCAGCACTCAGGCCGGACGAAAACTGGTTGGTACCGTGACTGCAAAACAGTTCAACCGCAACGACAAGGAGGTATAAACCATGACTCTTAAACGGATGCTGGAGAACTGGTCAGACTATCGCAAACAAGACTATTATGAAGATGAGCCCTATATGTGGGGCATGTCCATTGACCTCAATAAATGCATTGGTTGCGGTTCCTGTGTGACTGCTTGCTATGCTGAAAACAACTTGCCTGTAGTTGGAAAGGAACACTATTCCAGAGGTCACTCGATGCACTGGATGCGTATTGAACGATATTGGAACGAGCAGGATGGTGACACCGATATTGATATCAAACATAGCGATTATCCGGAACGTGGTGCTCATTATACGCCGATGATGTGCCAGCAGTGTAATCATGCACCTTGTGAGCCGGTCTGTCCTGTAGCTGCAACTTATCAT
Source organism: Mariprofundus sp. (assembly GCA_027019785.1). GTDB lineage: Bacteria > Pseudomonadota > Zetaproteobacteria > Mariprofundales > Mariprofundaceae > Mariprofundus. Next base: position 17,864 of record JALUWF010000390.1, read on the forward strand.
ACGCCGGATGGGTTGAATGCACAGGTTTACAACCGCTGTGTGGGTTCCCGCTACTGCGGTAATAACTGTCCTTACAAAGTACGTTATTTTAACTTCTTTGATTTTTTCAAGGATGTTGCTCATCCGCTGGAAATGCAGTTGAATCCCGATGTTTCTGTGCGTACCAAGGGGGTCATGGAAAAATGTACTTTCTGTGTACAGCGTATCCGTTCTGCCAAGGATGCTGCTGAGGATGAAGGTCATCGTGATCATATTGAAGACGGATCGTTCAAAACTGCCTGTCAGCAAACTTGTCCGACTGAGGCGATTGTATTTGGAAATCTGAGAGATAAAGACAGTAAAGTGAAGACACTGTGGGCCTCACATGAAGTTGAACTGGATCGTTTTGAGCAGAATAAATCGGAAGATGTGCGCGGCTACCGTGTGTTGGAAGAGCTAAATGTGGAACCGTGTGTGATGTATCTGGATCGCGTCAGGGATACAGAAGCCTGATCGAACTGATCTGTTTATCGTTGCAGAAGGCATCAATATAGATGTTACAAAGATTAAAGAGGGGATGCACTAGATGAGTGATTACAGCATGAAGGATATTGAATGGGCCAAGATCAACAAGGATGTCCTGGCCAGCCTTGAATCGCCCAGGAAAGAGTTCTGGATCGTTCTTGCCGTCTGTATGTTGTTGGTATTGTGCGGTGCTGCAGCTGAAGCCTACCAGTATAATGAGGGACTTGGCGTCGCATTGATGAACAGACCACACTTCTGGCAACTGTATATTTCGAACTTTGTATTCTGGATTGGTATGAGCCATTCCGGCACATTGTTGTCAGCCATTCTGTTACTAACGCAGGCCGACTGGCGTAAACCGATCTACCGCTTTGCAGAAGCGATGACCTTGTTTTCTATTTTGACTGCAGCTATTTTTCCGGTCATTCACCTTGGCCGTGTATGGAACATGTACTGGGTACTGCCATATCCGAATGAACGCACAATCTGGCCGAATTTCCGCTCACCACTGCTATGGGATGCGGCAGCCATCACCACATACGCCACCAGTTCAGTGTTGTTCCTGTATGTCGGCATGATCCCTGATCTGGCCATCTGCCGTGACAATGCAACAGGCTGGCGCAAGAAGCTATACACTACATTATCGATTGGCTGGATGGGGCGCGCTAGCGAATGGATGGCTTTCCGCAAGACCTATGTCCTGCTGGCCTGCTTCCTGGTGCCTCTGGCTGTTTCGGTTCACTCAATCGTGGCATCCGATTTTGCCATGTCGATCATGCCTGACTGGCATATTACCTCCTTCCCACCCTATTTTGTGGCCGGCGCGCTCTATTCCGGATGCGCTGCTATTATCACTCTGTTTGTGCTGTTGCGTTATGTATTCAAGTTTGAGGAATACATGACCACTGAGATCATGGACAAGACCGCCAAGCTGACATTCGCCATTGCGATGGTATGGAACTATTTGAACCTGGGTGAATATGCTTCTATCTGGTACTCAAACGACATGTTTGAAAAAGAGGTGTTATTGCAAAAATTCTTCGGGCCTTATCATTGGGTTGTCTGGGGTATGTTGCTGTGTGCAACAGTTGCGCCATTTGCGATGGCGTTCAAAAAAGTTCGCCACAATATGTGGGGTATGTTCTGGCTGTCACTGGTGTTGCAACTGGGTATGTGGCTGGAGCGTTTCCAGATTGTCAGCCCACCACTGGCCAGCAATCATGAGCCCTGGACCTGGTCAGTCGTGTGGCCGGGTACAGTCCAGTTAACGATTACTGTAGCTAGTTTTGGCTGGTTTACCATGTTGTTCCTGATTTTCTGCAAGGTATTCCCAAGCGTGTCCATGTATGAAGTGAAAGAGATGGTCTTCCATCGTCGCAAGGCCAGCTCCAGGACGGATATGGAGGATTTGAACGAAGTGAAAGATAACATGATCAGAACAGAGGAGGGTTTGTCATGAGGCGGAAGAAAAAACATTTTCTGTTCGGTATCTTTGATGACTTTGACAAGGCAAGGGACGTTGTATCTGAACTGAAGGTGCTCGATCTGAAAGAGATGGTTGTGGATGGTATTGAACTGTACTCTCCTATCGAGCATCCGGAAGTGGAGGAGATGCTGGGTGAGTTCCATCAACCTATTCAGCGCTTCACCTTTTTCGGCGCTATTACTGGGGCAGTATGCGCATTTCTGCTGGTTGCAGCCGCGGCGCAGGCCATGTTTACGGTGCAACCGCAGGGTGGAAAACCTGTGATTCCATTACCGATGGATATCGTCATCACCTATGAGGGGACGATTATGTTTGGCGTTTACGCTACGATCATAGCGTTCCTGATCTATTCAGGCATGCCCAAGCGGTTGAAGAAATACTACAGCCAGAAGGTCAGTGAGGATCAGATCGGCGTTGAGGTACAGGTCGATCCGGACAAAAGTGATAAGGCGCGTGCCGTACTGGAAAAATGCGGCGCTCTGGAAATCAGGGAAGTGACACAATGAAAAAGTTCTTGTTAATTGTATGCATGCTGGCATTGCCTACCGCTGTGATGGCCTGGCCGTGGTCTAGGGACTTGATGAACCAGCCTTCAATCAAGCCGCAAGAGCCGCCGATCAATACCTACCCCAAAGATTCTGTACCGGTAGGCGGGCTATGGACCAAGGTTGCAGATCGCGATGCGTCTGAAAATATCGTAAATCCGGTCAGGGCGACCAGAAAGTCGATCAAAATGGGCCATGCGTTATTTATGACCTACTGCTTTCCATGTCATGGCTCAGCTGGTAAAGGTGACGGCCCAGTAGGCAAGATCTTCGAAACACAGCCGGCTGACTTGTCATCTGATTACGTTAAAAATGATCTGACCGATGGCTGGATTTGGGGAACGATCACATTCGGTAGTTATATCATGCCGCGCTATGGTTACGATATGTCCCCGACAGAACGTTGGGATGTCGTTAATTTTGTCCGTCATGTGATTGAAAAACGTATGACCGCCACCAGTAAGGAAGAACGCGCATCTCAAGTGCTGAGTGGCGCTACTAAAAAGGGAGGGAAGTAAGACATGACTATGTCATTTCCAAATTGGGCAGTGTTGATGGATAACTATCTGTTTACCCTGTATATCCCGCTTGCGGCCACATTCTGGGCATCTGTACTGCATCTCGTAAACGGCAAATGGCGTTATGAGGTGCGTTTCCTGATGGCATCATCCAGGGCTTTATTTCCTCTGGGCTTTATTTTACTACTGATTATTCTGGCCAGCGGCGCGCACAGCTTTCCGTGGATGGGCGGTGAGACCTTTGGCCAGCCCCTCAACGGATGGCATAATGTTGTGTTCTTTGATACGCGGCAGATTGTACTGTATCTGGCTGTCTGGGCATTTTGTTTGCACTTTATCAAGTTGCAACGCAAGGATTTTCCACACTCCGATCCTGCAGATCGTCGGCGTTATCGTAATGTTGCACTGCTCGTACCGGTTGTATTTGCCATCTATGCCACCATCACGGCGTGGGACTTTGAAATGACGCAGGTTCCGCGTTGGTGGAGCCCGATTTATGGGCCTTACCATTCTGAGAGTATGATCCGTATGTTCCTGGCATTTTTCATCGTTTCACTGTTTGTATTGCGCCAACGTGATTCATTGAAGCGCCGAATCAATGATTATGTGTTCAACTATCTGGCTCAAATCATGCTGGCTTTGACGATCATCTGGACTTACCTCTTTTTTATGCAATATCTGGTCATGTGGTATGGCGACCTGCCGGAAGAAATTGGCCGTTTCCATAATATGATGAATGGCCCGAACTGGTTCGTTTTCTGGGCCTTCTTTCTATTGAATTCATTCGTGCCATTCCTGATGTTGATATTCTCTGCAATGCGCCACTCTCCTGCGCTGATGCTTATACCTGCTTGCAGCATTCTTATGGGTACGTTTCTGGAACGGTATATGTGGATTATCAGTGGTCATGCGATGGATATTGACCATACCCCGTTCTTGTCGTCCTGGATCGATGTGGCAATTACAGTAACCATATTTTCACTTGGCTGTTTCCTGTGGGATCGACAGATGAAAAAGGACGGGTTGTATTACCAGGGTGAATAATTTCAATATCTGACGAGTTCAATATTTTGTTATTAAAGCTGCCAGCCACATTGTGGCTGGCAGCTTTTTTGCAAGTATTGAACGTGCGTTATTGCATGTGAAATTGCATGTGAAATTCTTGCGCAGACGGGATAGACTGGCCCGGCTATGAATATACCTGCAAAACTGATCAAAACGGACTTTCTGATTATCGGTAGCGGCGCTGCCGGACTGCTGGCTGCCGGTCGGCTTGCGGATCACGGCTCGGTGATCTTGCTGAACAAAGGTACATTTCAGGATTCCAGTACATGGAATGCGCAGGGCGGTATTGCGGGTGTCTGTTCGGATAACGATTCATTTGAATCGCATGTGCAGGATACCCTGATCGCAGGCGCAGGGTTATGCCACGAAGATGTGGTGCGCGCCATTGTCGGCCACGGCACTCGTATCATTCAGGAGCTGATCGATATTGGTGCTGGTTTTGACAGGCTGCATGGTGAACTGCATCTGACCCGGGAAGGTGGCCATAGCAGCCGCCGCATCGCCCATGCCAAGGATGCTACCGGTCGTGCTATTGGCGAGGCGCTGTTGGCGCAAATTACGCCGCATCGCAACATCCGGCGACTGGAGCAGCACACCGCCATTGATCTGATTACTTCACAACATCCGGGTCTTGGCGGCAGTAACCGTTGTCTTGGCGCTTATGTGCTCAATCCGGGCGGGGTGGTGCTCACCATCGCCGCCGGACAGACGATTCTGGCTACCGGCGGGGCAGGCAAAGTCTATCTCTACACCTCTAATCCGCATGCCGCTTCCGGCGACGGCATTGCCATGGCCTGGCGGGCCGGCTGTTCGGTGATGAATCTGGAATTTATCCAGTTTCACCCCACCTGTCTGTTTCATCGCCAGGGCTCAAATATGTTATTGTCCGAAGCCCTGCGCGGTGAAGGGGCGCAGCTGGTGGACCGGCATGGTCGCCGTTTTGTGTTTGATTATGATAAACGCGGTGAGTTGGCGCCGCGTGATATTGTCGCCCGGGCGATTGACCATGAAATAAAAAAGCAGGGCGTGGATTGCATGTATCTGGATGTGCGTCCGATCAAGCGTGAGAAGGTGGAAGATCACTTTCGCAATATTCATTCCCGTCTGCTGGAATTGGGGCTGGATATGACCAGAGAACCTGTGCCAGTGGTACCGGCGGCGCATTATCTGTGCGGTGGTATCCGGGCCGATGTGCACGGGCGCACCGATTTGGACGGCCTGTATGCCATTGGCGAAACCGCCGCTACCGGCCTGCACGGAGCCAATCGACTGGCCAGCAATTCCCTGCTGGAGTGCCTGGTGATGGCAGATTGTTGCGCTGCTGATGTGTTGCAACAGCCGGAGCAGCCGAGTGGCCCGATTCCGCTCTGGGACGAATCGGGCATTGTACCGGAGACCGAGCGCATCCAGATCAAGCAGAACTGGGATGAGATTCGCGCTACCATGTCCCACTATGTTGGTATTGTGCGCTCCGATGAACGATTACGGCGCGCCAGACGCCGCCTGCGTCTGATTCAGGATGAAATTGCCGCCTATTATTGGAAACACCCGGTCACTCAGGACTTGCTGGAATTGCGTAATCTGGCGCTTATGGCTGAGTTGATTGTGCAGAGCGCTCAGCAGCGCCATGAGTCGCGCGGACTGCACTACTCCACCGATTATCCGCAAACGGATGATCAGGCCAGAGATACGATTTTAAAGCCGGTCGATCTGTGATGCGAGTTTGTAAACATGCCCGTATCGAGGGGCGCGTGCAGGGGGTCGGATTTCGTTATTATACCCAGATGCAGGCACAAAGACTCGGGATATGTGGCTGGGTGCGCAATGGTTCGGATGGTAGTGTCGAAGCGATGATTTGTGGTAAGATCGAACAGCTGGAGGCTATGAAACAGTGGCTGAAATGCGGCCCGGACTATGCGCATGTTGCGCTTATAGAATTTTCTGCTGGTCATTTGCAGGATAGCTGCAATGATTTTCGGATTGTGTGATGAAAAATAAAAAGTCAAAAGCGTTTCACCGCAAAGAGCGCAAAGGTGCGCAAAGGAAAGTCAAAATACTATAGAGAGCGAAAACCCGGAGTTAAATGCTTTGTAATTATTTTGCAGCACCCTCCGGTTTTTTGTTTGGCACCATTGTGCTGACTCAGTGACGAATTTTTAAAGTGGTTCTCCTTTGCGTAACTTTGCGTTCTTTGCGGTTCAGGGTTTTTTGACTGGATTGATGGGGATGAAATGGGTTTTAGTACGAAGCAGCAGTTTGATCATGAACAGGCTGCAGGTATCGGCGTTCTGTTGGCCAATCTCGGTACGCCGGATGCGCCGACCAAGGTGGCATTGCGTGCTTATCTGAAAGAGTTTTTGTGGGATCCGCGCGTGGTCGAGCAGCCGCGCTGGCTGTGGTGGCTGGTGCTCAACGGGGTGATTCTCAATATCCGTCCGGCCAGATCGGCGGCATCGTATAAAAAAGTCTGGACGGAGGATGGCTCTCCACTGCTGGCCATCGGCAAGCGCCAGTGTAAAAAATTACAGCAGGCTCTGTACGAATCGATGGGCGATCACGTGCATGTCGAACTGGCCATGCGCTATGGCAATCCGTCGATCAAGGCTGGCATGCAAGCGCTGCGTGAAAAGAACTGCAGAACCATCATCATTCTGCCGCTGTATCCGCAATATTCGGCCACCACGACCGCTTCCACCTTTGATGCCGTCGCCGATGTGCTGAAAACATGGCGACGGGTACCTGAACTGCATCTGATTGACACCTATCACAAGCATCCGGCCTATATCTCGGCCCTGGCCGATAGTGTGCGGGCGCACTGGGCAGAACACGGCGAACCGGAGCGTCTGTTGATGAGTTTTCACGGCATTCCCGAACGTTATTTCAAGGCGGGCGATCCCTATCCGTGCATGTGCCGCAAAACGGCAGCCCTGTTGCGCCAGGCGCTGGAACTGGATGATGAGCGTGCGCAGGTCGCTTTCCAGTCCCGTTTCGGTCGGGAACCTTGGCTGCAGCCCTATGCCAATGAAACCCTGAAACAGTGGGCCAGTGAGGGCGTGAAATCCGTCGATATAATCTGTCCGGGTTTTGCCGCTGATTGCCTGGAAACGCTGGAGGAGATCGGCGTTGAAAATCGCGACTATTTTCTCTCCGCCGGCGGCGAGAAATATCGCTATATCCCGGCCCTGAATGATCACGATGCCCATATCGATGCGCTCAAACAGATCGTTTTAGAATTAAGAATTAAGAATTAAGAATGTAGAATTATCAGGTGTATTGACGACGTATTTCCAAATTCACCATTCACACTTCTCCATTCACTATTCACCCTTCACTATTCTACCGGGAGGCGAAACGGATGACTCCAGTCGTTATGGCGATTACCGTGCTCTGTTTTTACATGCTGTTTTATCGCTTTTATGCCAAGAGAATACTGGCTAGAAAGATATTTGAACTGGATGACAGTATGCCGACGCCGGCGCACATCATGCGCGATGATGTCGATTATATCCCGACCAACAAATATGTACTGTTCGGACATCATTTTGCTTCCATTGCCGGGCTGGCGCCGATGCTGGGGCCGGCAATCGCCGTCATCTGGGGCTGGGTTCCGGCCCTGTGCTGGGTGGTGTTCGGCACGCTGCTGGTCGGTGCCGTACATGATTTTTCGGCCCTGGTGCTCTCTGTTCGCCACCGGGGACAGAGTGTTGGCACCATTGCCCGGGATGTGATCAGTCCGCGCACGCGATTGCTGTTTCTGCTGGTGATTTTCTTCCTCGTGGCGCTGGCTATGGGCGTATTCGTACTGGTCATCTCCGGCCTGTTCGCCGCTCCCGATGCCGCTCATATTCCGGCTACGGCGCATCCCGAAGCGGTGTTTCCAACCTATTCGTTGATGTTAATTGCCATGATGATTGGTTTTCTGGTCTATAAAAAAAATATGCCGTTGTGGCCGATGATTGGCGTGGGATTTGTGTTGATGCTGATCACCACGCGCATCGGGCTGGATATGCCGATCACCGGTGTTTCCGCTGACGCATGGACATGGTCGCTACTGATCTATGCTTTTATTGCCAGCGTATTGCCGGTCTGGTTGCTGCTGCAGCCGCGCGATTTTCTCAACTCGCTGCTGCTCTATCTGGCGCTGTTCGCCATGCTGGCCGGTTTCTTCATTCTGTCGCCGGACTGGGTGGCACCTGCCATCAATCCGCATCCGGTCGGCGCACCGCCAATGATACCGTTTCTGTTTATCGTCATCGCCTGCGGTGCGGTTTCCGGCTTCCACGGTCTGGTGGCATCGGGCACCACATCCAAGCAGTTGAATCGGGAGAGCGATGCACCGTTTGTCGGTTATATCGGCATGGTCGGGGAGTCTCTGTTGGCGTTGTTGGCGGTGCTGGCTACCACGGCCGGTGCCTTTGCCACGCGGGCTGACTGGGAATCGTTCTATGGCTCGTGGGACAAGGCTGCCAGCTTGCATCAGAAGCTCGGCGTGTTTATTCAGGGCAATGCCAACTTTATTCATCAACTGGGTATTCCACTGGATTATGCTGCAGCGTTTATTTCCGTGGTGGTGGTCGGTTTTGCCATGACCTCGGTGGATACCGGCGCACGATTGCTGCGGTTTAATCTGGAAGAGATTGGTGAAACCATTGGCGTCAAAGCACTTGGTAACCGTTATGTGGCCACAACGCTGGCTATTACGGCGATCGGGTTTTTCGCTTTCTTCAAGATGAACGGCAAACCGGCCGGGCTGTTTTTATGGACTTTGTTTGGCACCACCAACCAGATTCTGGCAGGATTGACCCTTCTCACCGTGACCATCTACCTGTATCGAAAAAAGAAACCGATTCTCTATACGCTGTTGCCGATGCTGCTGGTGCTTGGCGCAACCATTTCAGGCATGGTGATGGGTATTGTGAAAGCCATCGGTCGCGAGCAGTATACTGTAGCAGCAGTCGGCGCGGTGATCTTTATACTGGCCGGATGGGTATTGCTCGAAGCGCTGATTGTGGTCAAGAAAGTCAGGTACGAACGAACAGCGGCGGCACTTTCATCAACATCCGGTAATGATCCGGGTCTCGATTGATATACATGGTTATGTCTGGACACTCTAGTTGGGAACACGTACATGATGTAAGTTAAGTGTTTATGTTGATTGTCCCAATGCGCTAGTCCAAAACTATGCATTTTCAGTGCAAGCCCGCACGTGTGCGGTGCCTTTATAGCTTTTGACTCTTGCACGGGGTTTGATAATGTGCGGGCTTGACGATATTCAATCGTCAGCACATTATCAGTGCCAACCTATGGAATTTATTCCATAGTAGTTGAGTAGGCAATATTAGCCACGAATGAACACGAATTAAGAGGCAACATGCAAAAGGCGCTTTAATGTTTTAATCAGTGTTAATTCGTGGAATCAGTGGCTGGGGTTTTTTAGATATTCCTGCTTGGTTCCGGCTATGCTGAGTTAGTCCCTTACGAAAATTTCTCGTGCAAAATGTACAAGAAATAAAAATCATAAAATTAAAAGATTATCACCACAGAGGACACAGAGAGCACAGAGGAAAAGCAGAGAAAACCAAAACATAAAGATTTTGACCTCCTCTGTGCTCTCTGTGTACTCTGTGGTTCAAGATTTTCCTGTTTGGTTCTGGCTATGCTGGGTTAGGTTATAAAGGGGATGAAATGAATATTACATTTTTTGGGATTGGTTATGTCGGACTCGTTCAGGCTGCCGTTCTGGCTGATGTGGGGCATCAGGTGGTCTGCGTGGATGTCGATCAGGATAAGGTGGATGGGCTGAAAAAGGGCGTCGTTCCGATCTATGAGCCCGGTCTGAGCAGGATCGTGATTGATAACCACCAGGCAGGGCGTCTGGATTTTACCACCGATGCCAGGCGTGGCGTGGATCATGGCGAGGTGCAGTTTATCGCCGTGGGTACGCCGCCCGATGAGGATGGTTCCGCCGACCTGCAATATGTGCTGGCCGTGGCTGAAACCATCGCCACCCATATGCAGAGCGGTAAAATTATTGTGGACAAATCGACGGTGCCCGTGGGCACTGCTGATAAAGTGCGGGCGAAAGTGGCTGAGGTGTTGTGCAAGCGTGGTGCGTCATACGCGTTTCATGTGGCCTCCAACCCGGAATTTCTCAAAGAGGGCGCGGCCGTAGCTGATTGCCAGCGACCGGATCGCATTGTGGTCGGCACAGATAGCGATGAAGCGGCCGACAGCCTGCGCGAGCTTTATGCACCGTTCAATCGCAACCACGATCGCCTGATCGTTATGGATATCAGGAGTGCGGAGCTGACCAAATATGCGGCCAACTGCATGCTGGCTACGAAAATCAGTTTTATGAATGAAATGGCCAATCTGGCCGAGCGTCTGGGGGCGGATATCGAAGCGGTGCGTCACGGTATCGGCTCCGATTCCCGCATCGGTTACCAGTTTATCTATCCCGGCTGCGGTTATGGCGGCTCCTGTTTCCCGAAGGATGTGCAGGCGCTGATTCGCACAGCCGACGGCATCGGTTATGAAACCGAAATTCTCAAATCGGTGGAGGCGGTGAACGCTCGCCAGAAAGAGAAGCTATTCGAGATGATCAGCCGCCACTATCACGGTGATCTGGCGGGTAAAACCTTTGCCCTGTGGGGCCTGAGCTTCAAACCCAACACCGATGACATGCGCCAGGCGCCGGCGCGCGTATTGATGCAGGCGTTGTGGCAGGCAGGCGCCAGCATCCAGGCCTTTGATCCTGAAGCGATGCCGGAATGTCAGCGTATTTATGGTCAGCGTGATGATCTGACACTGATGGGCACACAGGAGGCCGCTTTGCAAGGCGCTGATGCGCTGGTCATTGTCACCGAATGGCAGCATTTCCGCGCCCCCGATTTCGCAGTAATCAAACAGAGTCTGACTGAAGCAGTGCTGTTTGATGGTCGCAACCTGTTCAAGCCCGAACGCATGGCCGGGCACGCCATCACCTATTATTCGATAGGGAGAAGCAGTTCAAAGTGGTAGGTAAAGTTGAAAATTCTAAGTCGCAGGTTTGTGCTAAAGAGGATCGGAGAACGGGTTCCCGTCACACGCTACCTGTCCCCAGTTACTAGCGACTTGTCACTAGCCACTGGTAACTATGTTTAACAATATTCTGGTTGTCTGTATCGGAAATATCTGTCGCAGTCCGATGGCGGAAGCGTTGCTGAAGGCGCGGGCGCCAAGCGGCGTACAGGTTCATTCTGCCGGTATCGGCGCGCTGGTGAATAAACCGGCTGACCCGCTTGCCGTGCAGTTGATGCAGGCGCGGGGCATCGATATTACAGGGCACAGGGCGCGCCAGCTGATGCCGGAGATGGTGGATCAGGCCGAGTTGATTCTGGTCATGGAAGAGGGGCATCAGCGATATATTCGTTCGGTTTCTCCAGCCGCTTGTGGCAAGGTTCACACTTTGGGAAAATGGTTGGAGCAGGAGATTCCCGATCCCTACAAAAAATCACCGGAATTTTTCGCATCCACCCTCGCTCTGATTGAACAGGGGGTGAATGCATGGTCGGAAAAGCTGTGGAAACGGAAAAATTGAGGTTTGGAAATATGAAACAGATGCATTTGGCCGTGTCGGCTATCATGCTTGTATTATTGGCATGGATCAGCGTGGTTCCTGCAGCCGGCGCGATCACATTGACGCCGGAACAGATGAAGATTGCGGCTGGCCTGTCCGGACAGCAGAAGGCGGATCTGGCCCGGCAGGCCGGGGTTGCATTGCCCGGAGCAGCAAACAAAACGGCTAAGGATGTTGCCCAGCCTGTTGTTATGAAGGCGCGCAAGACAGGCAGTTCCAATCTCGAAAAACAAAACAGGCCGAGGG
>JALUWF010000391.1 GCA_027019785.1 Mariprofundus sp.
AACCGTGTCGCCGCAATCTCCTCTGTAGATTTCTTCATAATGATCGAGCATTTATCGGAGACTCCGGCATAGGTTTTGCCGTCTTCCGACCACCAGAAACAGGCGGGCAATACGGCCATCATATCCATCAGGTGCGCCTTGACCCCATCACTGGCATGTTTCATATGATCAAATACTTCCAGAATTTCTGCCGCCTCATCGGGCAATTCCTCTTCCAGGGCATGGATTACCGCTTCATCCATATCATCTTCAACCGCTTCCCGTAGATGATCAACCGGTTCAACCAGTTGTCGTCGGAGCGAAAAATGCAGCGCCTTGATGGATAGCAGCACCAGCACCAGCAGCAGCAGGGCGGACGAGGCGGTGGTAGAAAGAATGGCTACTGACACCGGTCGATCATCCAGCACCAGCACCAGCGAGGCGTTATGGCCGGGGATATTGCGCTGGTAGAGATGCAGGTTGTGGTGCGATGCTACCTGGGCGTCAATATTGTCGATATTGACGTTTGCATCAACGCGTAGCTCGGGTGGTTTTTGCTTGCTCAAAGCTACATGCATCAGTTCGCCGCTGGCATCTACCAGTAGAATGGCGGAAATGAGTTGTTCCTGAACCAGCGCATCGCTCTCTTCATGAATCGATCGGTTGTCCTTCTGGCTCAGATGCTTGGCAAATTCCCGGGTTTGGTAATTCAGCCGGTGCTCGGCCATCAGGTCGAGGATGTAACCTTCCAGGGTATTGAATGAAAGCATGAACACGATGCCCAACAGGGCAAAAAATGCTCCGCTCCATAGCAGAATCGTTCTGGTCAGATCCCGCTTTAATGTGTGGTGGACATGCGGCATGCACACTCCCTTATGATGCATTCTTGCGAAGTCATCAGAGCGCCCATAGATGGGCGCGTAGTAAAAAGCCATGGGTGGACTTTTTACGGTTTCATCCATTTTAACCCGGATGATACGAGTCTGTCGGCAATGATGACAGGTAGGAATATGTATTGGCAAGGATGCTGTATCGCATATTAAATATAAGGATAATACTCGGGCAGCAACAGTGGCCAGTATAAGTGGCCGGGTTTTTATCTGGTCGGGAAGGAGATATTTACTAACAGGTTGGATGAGCAAGCGTATGCTGGTTATGCACGCATGAGGACAGATTCTCCAATTCGGCTATGTGCAAACAGCTCCAGGATGTCCGCATTTTTCATGCGAATGCAGCCGTGTGAGGCGGGGATGCCGACCTGCTGCTCCGCATGGGTACCGTGGATATAGATGTATCGGGCATAGGTGTCTACCGGGCCGCGGCGGTTTTTCCCGGTTTCACAACCGGCAAGGCGTATAATGCGGGTAAGTATCCAGTCACGCTTCGGGTCATCTGTGGCCGGATCATAAATATGCAAAGGTTGGCGAGCGCAATATGCTGTCATCAGCGGCATTCCGGCGCCGATTTTATCTGCAATGCGATGCTTGCCCAATGGAGTCTTGAAACTGCCCCGCCGGTTACCCGCGCCAAGTGCGGCTGTGGATATAGGGTAGGCGTACCAGACGCCGCTTTTGCGTCGGTGATACAGCGCCTGGTCGGAGATGGACACGATGATCATGGCGACAGTATACACAATATTACTTTTTCGACATCTGAATGGGGCTTGAAACAGGGATAATCCCCCCCTATAAATGGCTGAAACGTATACTTGAATCTGTATGCAAGAGTGGCGAAGGAGAGAGTGGTGAGCGCAAAAAAAGAGAACGTTCAGGCTGACATGGCCGAACTGGAAGAGGCTGTCCGGCTGGATGAGAACGGCGATGAGATCGATTTGGAACCAGCTGCAGAGTCGGCAGTTGAAGAGCAGGATCCCTTGGAGGCGGCCGAAGCAGAAATTGCCGAGCTCAAGGATAAACTGCTGCGCCTGCATGCCGATATGGAAAACCTGCGTAAACGCACCCGGCGCGAGGTGGCTGAAGCGCATAAATTTGGCGTCGAAAAATTTGCCACGGCCTTGCTGGATGTGGTGGATAATCTGGAGCGGGCGCTCGAAGCAGAGGAAGACAATGAGCAGGCTGTGCGCGAAGGGGTGCAGCTGACACTCAACAGTTGGCATGAGATGATGAAGCGTTTTGAGGTGGTGCGTATTGATGCAGTTGGCAGCGAGTTTGACCCCAATTTCCACGAAGCGTTGACCCAGATGCCGAGCGATGAACCGTCAGGCACGGTTGTTGCCCAGCATGTGGCCGGATACACCCTGCATGGCCGTTTGATTCGCCCGGCCAAAGTGCTGATCTCCAGCGGCCCGGAAAAGTAACCGCCGTCAATAAACTTTTTTTACCGCAGAGGACGCAAAGGACGCAGAGTAAAGGAAAAAGCGAAGAGGGGTGATGTTTTTTACCCAAATCCCGTTTTGCAGCATTGCAGATTCTCTTATGGATATTCTTGATTTTCCTCTGTGTCCTTTGCGTCCTCTGCGGTGAAAGGTTGTCAAGAAGGGGTTGAAATCGTTGCCCAGCCTCCCCATAAATGATTTCACAGACAAGTTTCAAACAAGTTTAGGAGAATGTAGATATGGCTAAAGTAATAGGAATTGACCTCGGTACCACCAACTCATGCGTGGCCGTGATGGAGGGCGACAAGGCGAAAGTAATCGCTAATGCGGAAGGCGATAACACTACCCCGTCGATTGTGGCGTTCGCTAACGACGAGCGTCTGGTCGGAGCACCGGCCAAGCGTCAGATGGTGACCAATCCGGATAACACATTCTATGCAGTAAAACGACTGATTGGGCGCAAGTTTGACTCCGCCGAAACCAGGCATCACCATGAACTGGTGTCTTACCCGATTGTAGCTGCCGATAATGGCGATGCATGGGTCGAAGCTGACGGTAAGAAACGCAGCCCGCAGGAAATTTCGGCCATCACCTTGCAGAAAATGAAAAAAACGGCTGAAGATTATCTCGGCGAAGAAGTCAAAGATGCTGTGATTACCGTGCCGGCCTATTTCAACGACTCCCAGCGTCAGGCCACCAAAGACGCTGGCGCGATTGCCGGGCTGAATGTCCTGCGTATCGTCAATGAGCCAACCGCTGCCGCACTGGCCTACGGACTGGATAAAACCGAAGAAAATCATTTGATCGCTGTGTACGATCTGGGCGGCGGCACCTTTGATATTTCCATTCTGGAAATCGGCGACGGCGTATTCGAAGTGAAGGCCACCAATGGTGATACTTTCCTCGGCGGCGAAGATTTCGATCAGGTGCTGATTAAATATCTGGCTGATGAATTCAAAAAGGAGCACGGCGTTGATCTGATGAGTGACAAGCTGGCCTTGCAGCGTCTGAAAGAAGCGGCAGAAAAAGCCAAAATCGAGCTTTCATCCAGCCAGCAGACGGAAGTCAATCTGCCGTTCATTACTGCAGATGCGAGTGGTCCGAAACATCTGTTGATCAAGCTGACGCGTGCTAAATTCGAGAGTCTGGTAGGCGATCTGGTTGAGAACTCACTCAAGCCATGTGCTCAGGCATTGAAGGATGCTGGCGTCAAAGCGGCTGATATTCATGAAGTCGTATTGGTGGGCGGTCAGACCCGTATGCCGCTGGTGCAGCAGAAAGTGCAGCAATTCTTTGGTTCAGAACCGCATAAGGGCGTCAACCCGGATGAGGTCGTTGCTATTGGCGCGGCCATTCAGGGCGCCGTGCTGACCGGTGATGTCACTGATGTGTTGCTGCTTGATGTCACGCCTCTGAGCCTGGGTATTGAGGTCGAAGGCGGTCTGTTCAACAAGATCATCGAGAAGAACACGACCATCCCGACCAAGAAGAGCCAGACCTATACCACAGCGGCCGATAACCAGACTGCGGTGACGATTAAAGTGGCGCAGGGCGAACGTGATCTGTTCAGTGCCAACAAGCAGATGGGGCTGTTTAATCTGGAAGGCATTGCTCCGGCAGCACGCGGTATGCCACAGATTGAAGTAACATTTGATATTGATGCCAATGGCATTATTCATGTGCATGCCAAAGATAAGGGTACCGGCAAGGAAACTTCGATTCGCATCGAGTCCGGTTCCGGTCTGTCCGAGGAAGAAATCGAACGCATGAAGAAAGACGCAGAAGCCAATGCCGATGCAGATAAAGAACTGAAAGAGCAGATCGAAGCGAAGAATCGTGCCGATGCGTTGGTTTATTCCACCGAAAAGTCGCTGAAAGAGCATGGCGATAAAGTGGATGCAGACACGCGCAAGGAAATCGAAGACGCGCTGGCTGAACTCAAAACAGCCATTGAAGGCGGCGATGCCGAGACGATTGCAGCAGCCGAGACCAA
>JALUWF010000392.1 GCA_027019785.1 Mariprofundus sp.
CCCACCCCACCTCACGATGACGCAGTTTCTTTCGGCTACGGGGTCTATAGCATACCCCGACATGGACTTGCACCATGCTGATTGTAGTACGCTACGAGCGTACGAAGTGCGACTTCAGTCGCGCCTTAACTCACTATTTGGCGCGGCTAAAGCCGCACTTCCAATATGATTGATTCTGTTACTCTCGGATTGGGAGCCGCGAAGCGAGGTGAGTCGCTATTCACCACAGAGAGCACAGAGGAAAGTCATAGTCAAAAGCAATTCACGCAAAGGCGCAAAGGAAAATCAACCAGAAATGTTTTGACTGTGCATATTATCTGCGTTTGACAGTGATTTCCCGTTTATACAGACATGAACCCACCGGATGACGCTTCGCTATCCTGCCTACGAACTTCTCTGTCTGGTTATTCTTTGCGTTCTTTGCGGCTTTGCGTGCCATGCCTTTCAAGTTCAAAATCAAAAGCATCTCTCGCCAAGACGCAAAGGCGCAAAGAGAAACAAACCCAAGCATTTTTTATTTCCCTTGGCGTGAATGCTTACTGACAAATGCTTACATGGCAGTTGATTTTCTCTGTACTCTCTGTCCCCCAGGGGAGCCTCTCTTGCTTCGCAATTCACCTTCTGTCCTCTGCGGTGAAAATATTTTGAATTTAACGAAAATACTGCGGATCGATTTCGTATTTGCGCAGCAGCTTGCGTACGGTGTTGCGATTTAAGCCCAGCATCTCTGCCACCTTGATCTGGTTGCCATGGCAGCGCTCCATCGCCAGCACCAGAAGTGGCGGCTCCACCTGTTCCAGCATATATTGATGCAGATTGGTCGCTTTGGCATAACCGAGCTGGTGCAGATAGTTGCGCGTGCAGCGCGTCAACGCCTGCCCCAGCGTCTCTTCCTGCTGGCCGCTATTATTGTCATTGCCCAGCGCCAGCGCCACATCGGTCAGGGTAATACTGGCCCCCGGTGTCAGCACAGCCAAGCGACGCATCACGTTTTTCAATTCACGCACATTACCCGGCCAATCATGCCGACTGAGCAGATCAACTGCGTCATCAAGCAGAATCGGTGCATCCATGCTCAGCTCCTTCGCCGATTGATCAAGCAGATAGTGCGCCAGTTCCGGAATATCATCACGGCGATCCCGCAGAGGGGGAATGTGCACCGGAATCACATTGAGACGGTAATAGAGATCCTCGCGAAACTCACCCTTGACAATTTTTTCCAGCAGGTGTTGATGGGTGGCCGCCAGCAGGCGTACATTGACCACTTTGGAGTGACTGCCGCCCACCCGTTGCACGCGACCCTCTTCGAGCACGCGCAACAGCTTGGCCTGCAGGGCGGCCGGCATATCGCCTATTTCATCAAGAAACAGGGTGCCGCCATCGGCCTGCTCAAAACGCCCTTCCCGTGTTTTATCCGCACCGGTAAAGGCACCCTTTTCATGACCGAACAGTTCGGACTCCAGCAGATCAGCCGGAATAGCAGCAGTATTGATAGCCACGAACGCTTTACCGGAACGCTGGCTGCGCTCATGCAGGGTACGTGCGACCATCTCCTTGCCGGTACCCGATTCGCCGGTGATCATTACCGTCAGATCGGATATTGCCACCCGCCCCAGGGTGCGAAACATATCCTGCATAGCCTGGCTGCGGCCAATAATCAGATCTTTTTTCATCTCCGGTTTGGCCGCTACCGGCTCCTCCACCGGACGCACCCGCTGAACCAGCTGCCTGACTTCATCCAGATCAAACGGTTTGGGCAGATATTCCATCGCACCGATGCGGTAGGCTTCAGCAGCATGCCCGAACGTGGTTTCCGCTGTCAGCATGATCACCGGCATCTGCATCACGCCCGAAGCCAGAAAATCCATGCCATTGCCATCGGGCAGATAGACATCGAGAAACACAATATTGATATCATCATGATCGCTCAGAGCTGCTTTTGCTTCGGCAATGGCGCCCGCCTGCACCACCTCTAGACCTTCTTCGTGCAGCACCTTATCCAGAATCCAGCGAATGCCGTCATCATCATCAACAATCAATGCTTTCATACTTCACTCACTCCAATCACTTCACAGGCAGATGCAGCGTCATCGTGGTGCGCCCGTGTTCACTCTTCACATTCACCCTGCCGCCATGTTCCAGCATCACCCGCTCCACCAGCGCCAGCCCCAGACCGCTGCCGCGTTGCTTGCCGGTCACATAGGGTTCGAACAGTCGATCCTGCAATACTTCAGGAATCATGGCACCATCATTGGTAATACTGATTTCCACAACTTTACCATGATGGCCGGGCAGGTGGGTCAGCGGTGCCATGCGCGTCTGCCATTCGATTTTGCTCTCCGCCGCCTCCAGCGCGTTTTGCCACAGGTTTTCAAAGGCCTGCCTGAGCCGGGCCGGATGCGCCAGAATTTCCGGCAGGCTCGGATCAAACACCCGGCTGATATAAATAGCTTCTGGGTACTGACCATCGTGATTCGGGATAACATCCTGAATCAGGGCGTGTAGATTGGTCATCTCCATCCGCACAGATGCGCGCGGGCCGACCTGCAAAAACGCATCAATGCGATCACGGATGCGATCCACGCCACTGATCATCTGCCCGACGGCTTCTTTGGCATCGGCATTCATCTCCTGTTCGGACAACCACTGGCTGGCACCCCTGAGCGCAGCCAGTGGATTTTTGACCTCGTGCGCCATTTCCAGTGCAATTCGGGCCACTGCCTCAGCCATTTCATGACGCTTGGCATGGCGTTCAACTTCGAAGCGGTGGGCTTCGGGCACAAATATCGCCGTCAAACCGTTCTCGTGCATACCCAGGTGCAGCGATATCGGCATGCCGCTCCCATGCATGCATAACTGATGATCGGAGACGCCGCCGCTATAGGGCGAGAGTAATGATAATAATCGTTCTATTTCTCCTGCCGGCGCAAACACATCAGTCAGATGATGGCCGGCCAGTTGGCGATTGGATTTACACAGCGCTTCCTGCGCCAGCAAATTAGCCTGAAGCACACACGCCTGATCATCGAGCAGCAACATCGGCAAGGGCAGAATCGACAGCGGAACCTGCTCAAACAGCAACTGCAAGCTCCGGGCCAGGATGCAGAACATGCTGATGTACATGCGTGCCAAGTCCTAAAAAATAACCAGCCGCCACATCCAGCATCTGCTGCCAGTCAACCAGGGTTTGAAACGACTGGCGAAATTCCGCCGAACCGTGCAGTCCCTTGCTGTACCAGATCACATGCTTTCGTGCCAGTTTGGCGGCGGTGCGAATGCCGTGGTGTCCGGCCAGATGATGTAGGTGTTCGCTGACGATCAGCCAGCGCATCTCAGGCGTAGGCACGGCTGGCAGCGCCGCGCCGGTCAGAACGGCATGCACTTCACCGAGCACCCAGGGATTGCCCTGCACGGCACGTCCAACCATGACGCCGTCGCAGCCGGAAATGCGAATCATTTCGCGCGCCGAGGCCGCATCGACAATATCGCCGTTGCCAATCACCGGAATCGACACCGCTGTCTTGGCCAGCCCGATATCTTCCCAACAGGCATGGCCTCTGAACATCTGGGCGCGGGTGCGCCCATGTACGGTCAGCATCTGAATACCACTGGCTTCAGCAATACGGGCGATGCTTTCGACATTTTTTGAGTGCTCATCCCAGCCGGTTCGTATTTTCAGCGTCACCGGCACGTCAACCGACTTCACCACGGCTTCCAACACGCGCGCCACCAGTCGCTCATCTTTGAGCATCGCAGAGCCTGCCACCTGCTTGCATATTTTTTTGACCGGACAGCCCATATTGATATCGACGAAATCAGCCCCGTGATCGACAGCCCAGCGCGCCGCCTCGGTGACAAAACCCGGATCAGCTCCGGCGATCTGAATGGAGGCCGGATGCTCGTCATCACCCAGTTCGGCCATGCGCTCGGTGCGCTCGCGCCCCATATCAACAGCGCGCGATGCAATCATCTCGGAGACCACCAGCCCGACCCCGAAACGTTTGCAAATCCTGCGAAATGGCAGGTCGGTAATACCGGCCATCGGAGCCAGCACCAGCGGTACATCGATATGGTGGTCACCCAGCCTGAAGCCGGGCAGCAGTTGCGTTGTCATTCAGATTGATCCTGTCGTCACCTTGATGCCTAAAAAATGGGCAAGCATAAACATCCCTCCACGATTCGCCACCATTATTCGTATAGGCAAATAGCCACAGATGGACACAGATGAACGCAGATATAAAACCTGATCGGTAAATTCGAAACCGGACATGATCAATGCGAACAGACGGAATATTTTGAACACCGGATTATTTTTGTAACAGCCATATGATGCGCATGATTTGTGCCTGTATCTGTGTTCATCTGCGTTCATCTGTGGCTAAAAAGATTTACATAAAAGGTTTGACGCTTGCCGGGAGTTGGCGCTGCCGTAGGCTTGGCGATATGACATCTTCAACGCATATCCACTGGCCCAACTCCCTTTTCTTGCAATCGGTAGCCGACTCCAGCCAGTTTCCCGATATCGATCTGCCTCAGATTGCTGTTGCCGGCCATTCCAATGTCGGCAAATCATCATTGATGAATGCCCTGTTCGGACGCAAAGGACTGGTCAAAACATCCAAGAACCCCGGTTGTACCCGCTTGCTGAACCTGTTCGAAGTGGATGGTGCATTACTGGTCGTCGATCTGCCCGGTTACGGCTATGCGCGCGCGCCCAAAAAAGAGCAGAAGCGCTGGATCAATATGATCGAAGGTTATCTGGCTCAGGCTGATTTGAAGTTGGTGCTGATGCTGCTCGATATCCGCCACGGCCCCAAAGATTCCGATTTACAACTGATCGAATGGCTCAATGAAGGCGGTATCCGCTGGCTACCGGTGGCCACCAAGGCAGATAAACTATCCGGCAATAAACGTGTGAAGCGCTTAAAGGAAATGACGGATGCGATGGGCGGTATGCTTAGCCCCCTGCCCACATCCAGCTTTAAAGGAACAGGCATCGATAAGCTGCGCGCCACCATTGAACAGGAAGCACTGCAATAACACTGATATTGGCAAACACATCAATACAAAGGAAAAAGGGCCCCGAAATACCGAGGCCCTATGATAACTTGTCTGAAGGGACTAAGGGAGGGGAGGGTGTCCGCTTCAGACAAAGCGTATATTATCTACACCGGATGAGGTGCCTGTGAATGGCCGATGAACATATATTAATGCACTTGTCTTTCACATCAGGAATAGCCGGATTCCCACTCTTCCTGACTGCTATATTGTATTCCAAGTTGTTTCAACAAACCGTCGTGAATATCGTAAATCACGCCGATCACATTCACTTTCTGACCACGACGCCAGGCCTCACGCACGATAGTATTTCGACAGATGTTATGGACCTGCGCCTCGACATTCAGCTCGGCCAGACGATTGGCGCGTTTATCGGGCTGCAGTTGATTGAGCGTATCAGCATGACGCTGGTAAACGAAGCGCACCTGATCCAGCCACAGATCAACCGGCTGAATGCCGCTATGCTCCATGGCCGCTTTGATCCCTCCACACTCATAGTGGCCGCAGACCACTATATTGGGAATCTTTAACTCATCAATAGCGTACTCGAGCACGGCCAGGCAGTTCAGATCGCCGGTCGCAAAGAGATTGGCAATATTGCGATGCACAAAAACCGAACCCATCGGCAAACCGATCAGTTGATCCGGGCCGACGCGCGAATCGGAACAGCCGACCCATAATATCTCCGGTTTCTGGGCGCGTGACACAGACTCCAGATAACCGGGGCTTTCCGTTTGAATCCGGGCAGACCACTCGCGGTTCTTTTTCAGCATTTGTCGAATTGAATACACCGGAACAGTCTATCCATGCTGGTCGCTCAAACAATGTTCAATTCACGCCACATTAAACAGGCGTGGCCGATTCTGCTTGCTGCCAAAGCTGCCTGGGGAAAGTCTGAG
>JALUWF010000393.1 GCA_027019785.1 Mariprofundus sp.
ACCTCACTACTCCTCCAGCGGAGCGAATAGCGATTCCAGTTCTGCATCACTCCAGACCGGTGAACCCTGTCTGGAGCCTTTATAGAGCGCATCGGCCAGTTTTTTCTTGCGCATCTGCATGTCCAGAATGCGGGACTCTACGCTGCCGCCGGTGATCAGTTTGTAGACGAATACAGGCTTATCTTGTCCGATGCGGTGGGCGCGATCCGAGGCTTGCGCTTCGGCAGCCGGATTCCACCAAGGATCATAATGGATGACGCTGTCAGCCGCTGTCAAATTCAGACCTACGCCGCCAGCTTTCAGGCTGATTAAAAATAGCGGCGCTTCGTGATTCTGAAAGGCTTCGACCGGTATCGCCCGATTACGGGTGGCACCGGTTAATGTGACATAGGGAATGGATAGTTCATCGCACAGGGCGGCAATGATGTTCAGCATGCGGGTGAATTGTGAGAACAGCAGAATGCGACGGCCTTCGGCAATCATTTCCGGCAACATCTGGCGCAACATATCCAGTTTGGCCGATCCGGCTTTGTCGATGGATGCCAGCGTGATTGCCGGAGTCGCGGCTGTTTTAGCCTTGGCGTCCGGCAGCTTCTTATCCAGCAGTGCATGTTTCAACAGGCGCGGATCACAGCATACCTGACGCATTTTCAACAGGGCATCGAGCACAATGATATGGCTTTGACCCTTGCCCATGCGCTGCATGGCATCGCGTACCTTTTGATGCATCAGCAGCCGGATACCTTCATACAACTCGCGTTGCGTATCACCCATCTCAACGGTGCGGATGATGTCAGTTTTTTCGGGCAATTCGGCGGCGACCTCATCCTTGTTGCGGCGCAACATAAACGGGCGAATACGCAGATTCAGCAGCGCCTGACGGCTGCTGTCTCTTTCTTGTTCAATGGGTTTGCGAAAGCAACGGGCAAAAGTGCGGATATCACTCAAATAAGCAGGCATAAGAAAATCAAACAGCGCCCATAATTCGCCCAGATGATTTTCCATGGGCGTGCCGGTCAGGCATATCCGTTGATCTGCTTCCAGTTCGCGTGCTGCGCGGGCGGCATGGGTGCGCGGATTGCGAATATATTGTGCCTCATCAAGAATAAGCATCGACCAGTGGCGGCGCTTCAAAACATAGCCATCGCGATGCAGTAAGGCATAGGTGGTGAGCACCAGATCATAGTGTTGGAGGCGCGAAAAAGATGATTTTCGGTCGCTTCCGTGCAATAGCAATACCTTCAAACCGGGCGTGAACCGAGCCGCTTCAGCTTGCCAGTTGTGCATCAGGCTGGTTGGCGCAACCACCAGTGCCGGACTCGATAAAGCGCCCGTCTCTTGTTCTTTCAGAATATGCGCAAGCGTCTGGATGGTTTTACCTAAACCCATATCATCAGCCAGCAGCGCTCCCAAATCGAGCCTGCGCAGATGTTGCAGCCAGTTTAGACCATGTCGCTGATAATCGCGCAAGCTGAGATTTAGCCCGGTCGGTGGCACCACGGCTGGTATATGGCGCATATCCGTCAGTTGGCGCATGCGATTCCGCCACGCTGCATCATCCTGAATATGGATATAAGGCATGTCCTGACGGGGTTTTGTCAACGCATCGCGTAGTGCAAGCCAGGCAATGGCGGTGGTGTTATACGGGGTTGCCTGATTGACCGTTGAATGATTGGTCGTCATGCTGAACAGGTCGAGCATGGCGATAAGCATGCCGTGCAACATCTCTCCTGCGATGGGCAGCATACGGCCATCTGGCAACGGCAGATATTGCGCGCCGGATTTGGCCAGTTGCATGAGTGACGATTCAGATAGGCGTTCAGGCTCCGCACTTACCCAGGTCGCGATGACATCAATCAGGTCGATATGCAAATCATGACCGTCATCATCAATCACCACTTCAAAATAGATTTCGCCCATGATGCCATGCTCTTTGCAACCTACATCCCATTGCCGCACCTGCACGATCTCGTAGCGAAAGCCGGGCGCAGTTATTATCCGGAATCCAGCCTGCCGCAAGAGGGGCATGGTGGTGGTGAAAAATGCAGACCAGCCTGTTTCATGCGCTTTCTTTACGCTGTTCGGAAGCAGCCAGTGCGGTATGTGTTCGGCAAATGACTCGGCTGATGATTCCAGGTCTGGGTTGAATATCAGACCAATGTCACAAAGCGGGCTAAAAAAATTCATTTCAGCACCCGGATCAGCGTCTGTTACCCACCACTGATTTTCTTGCCGATAATAGACTTGCTGTGCGCCATGGAATAGTGGCAACAGGCGCCCGCCATAATCGAACATCATACGCATCCCGTCCGCACCATTTTCTTCAACAGACATAAGTTGGAGAACTGGCATTGGCTGTTTGTTGCTACGGCGGATATGCAGAGTTTCCGGTTTGGCGATCCCGCTCGGCCAATCAAAGGAGAGACCGGCCAAAGGTACGGGATCATCCGGTTCAATGGCTGGCGTAAACAGCAACGGTTCATATAAATGATCCGGGCATTCCGTGTGAATAGCACCGCACAAGCCTGCGTCTGTATCAACATACATAGGCGGAGATGTGGGGAGGATTGGAGACGGGTTGGGCGACGAAATCAGATTCAGGTGCAAATGTTGGCGCGCTTCCGCATCGAACTGCCATTGCCAACGACCAGGGCGATTTTCATCCGACTTTAAAGCTGGCTGATTGGCATCGCGCCAATAACAGCGCCCGGTTTCCAGCAGCAGCTTCATCATCGACGCCGCTTTTGCACCTGTGGGTAAAAAGGAGTCGATGTCGCTATGCCGCCTTTCTATACATTGCAGAATATGCGCATCAACCGGCATGATGAAACGATGTCGAATATGGTTGCTCAGATTACTCAGATGAAACGGCTTAAGTGTTCCATAAGCACCATTTTTCAGGCGTTTGGCGGATACCACATGCACGCGGATATAGGAGTTATCGGGTTGCGGGCGCAAGATATAGAGAATCCGTTGATGTACATCAGCCGGATAGTCTTTGTGCGCCAACTCCTGCTGCGCCACGGCAGTGGTTCCATCGGACAGTGGGCGTGTGCTGATGTTGTGCGCTGGCGCATCACTTTGATTAGAGATATGGGCAAAAAGCAGTGCGACCACATGTTCGCAGTTATATCCGACAGAGCAGGAACAGTCGCCATCCACGCCAAAGTCATTCAATTCGATATACACTGAATAGCGCATATCGCCTTCCACTTCACCGTTGATGATCTGCCCCTGATCAAGAACCTCCATATCACCAACATGACCGTTAAGAAAACAGTTTTCGCCGCGTTCCAATACATCTTTATCAATCTTATCTTGTAACCATGTTCGGTTAACCTTCATGAGACGGGTTGGTTGGTGCTGATGGTCGTGGTTTGAGAAAATGCGTGGCATAGGCTTTTTCAATATCCGCCTGTCCTGATTTTGAGAACTGCAATGTTTGTTTCGCGCCTTTTCCCCATGATTTATAGGCGGTATAACTCGCTCTTAATTTTCCGCGTCGGCTATTTCTTTGAACAGTTTTTGCAATAAAACTGATTTTGCTCAAATTGATATGAATGCAGCGTTCCAGATATGCAATGCGCTTCATACGCCACGCTTCAACATCTTTACTGTCAAGATACCCAAGTTCGACAAACAGATCAATCATGCTTATATATCCCTTCTTCCTCAGCAGGTTTGATGTGATCGTGCTTATTTTATTTTCCAAATCTCGATTATTCATAGTCAGGATATTGCTCTGGATTCTTTCCAACGATTTCCACGACCCTTGGGTACTTTACCCCGCTTTCCTTTGGCATTCTGAACCAATCTTCAGAATCTTCATCCAAACTTCCGAAAATACTTTCCAGTTTAAGTGTAACGATCATTACCATTTCATGAGGCCCCTGTTTTTATCTAACAAATAAGGTTAGTTCGTGAGAGCGAAGCGAACCACGATCTGAACCGTTTGTTGGACAAGCCAAGAGTAGATGTCTGACGCAGCCCATGAAAATATATTTTTTTGGTTCAAGGTGTTGATTTTATTTGCGTGTATTCGCGTCCATTCGCGGTTCGCTTAAAGGTTTGGATTGTATGAGAAAGAACAGAGCAAGGTCAAGGGCGAACCGCGAATACCCCAAGGCACTCTCGCTGCCGCAAGCGGCATTCACCTTGTACACACGAATGAACGCGAATAAGTGCAAGGGCTTATCCTCCTGTGAGGGATGCCCCCCTTGGCGATGAAACATTTCTGTAAAATATTGAAAGGATTGCTGGTCGAGTGCTGCGCCCACAGAAACTAGGTCGGAAAAAATGTTTGGAATAAGTAAACTGTCCCCTTATATCGCGAAAATTATGCCCCCATTCGGAGATGCAATGCGCTTCATCAATCACCAGCAGGGACACGGGAACACGGACGATGAAGTTGCAGAAACGCTCGTTTTTCAGCCGCTCGACCGAAATCATCAGGATTTTGATCTGCCCCTGCCTGACCTGCTGCATCACCGCACTGGATTGCTCACGGCTCTGGGTGCTAGCGGGGATGTTTCGGGCTTGCAAGAATTCCAGTTGATTCAGTCTGTCATAGAATTTCATCAACACTTCAAGTGTTGTGTTGGCCTCTGCAATGGAACCAAAATCAGGTATTTCGCAAAAGGTGAAAAGTCCGGCAATCCATTCGTCAGTACGGCTCGCTTCCAGTCTTAGCACCATGGCCTGCACATAACCATGGACAAATTCCAAGTCGCATAATGGATCGGTAAGCTCTTCTTCATAATCATCGAGCAATTTAAAAATAACAGCTGCTTCTTCGGGTTCAAACAACCTCGCATAGAGACGCAGATCACCTTCCTCATACCATGAGTACTGCAACAAGTCGGACGCATTATCAATCAGCGCATAGTTGTCTTGTTTATATATCTCAAGTTGATCGTTATGCAGCCGCTCACTAAGATATTCCGAACGCATGCAATTGGGTGCAATCCGACCATGGTGCAGCATCTCCAATAGCAAGGCTTCGAGTTCATAAATGCCTAGATCGCAACATATAAATGCAATGGAAGTTCGGCAAATTAAATCAAAATCATCCAGCATCAACCAGCCCTGAAACCAGTGAACCAATCTGGCACGTTCAAGGTGGCCCTGATGAAATAAAATGCCTATGGCAGCAAAGAAAGCTATGCGTGGCCATCTGCTCAACCCTGGTAATTCGGCCGCTGATTTTAATGCTTCACCATCCTGACAGACAGAAGCCAGAATACGATCCAGGTCTTCACAGCACAAATCTCCGGTCGCCTCATCGGCAGCTTCCCCATATTGTGCAAAGAAATCACGAATCAACGGGAAGGCATCACCGTCCCGTTTTTCAGCAGCCAGATACATGGCAAAGATTTGCAGCATATAGTTGTCATCGTCTTGGGCATCGAGCGCTTCAATATCCTCATGTATCCATTTTATGGCGGCATACAGAGCAGGCTTAATTTCGTCATAATGTTTGATGGCTTTGTGTAATGCATCTACCGGCAGTATATCGCCTGGAGAGCTTAGCAATGCAATGGTTTTCTTATATTTTCTAATCATTTCGATCCTCCTTTCTAATTCAGTATAGTCGAAACAAACCAGGTGCATTTCGCGCTACTTTATTGCTCTGCACGGGTATCTGTGGTGGCAATTTTTTACTGGTTGGTTGTGCATATTTGATCAATATTTCAATAGCATCAGGCAGTCTGAGACGGCACTGATCCCATATATCTTTTCGCCCCGAAGCACTGGGCTGTACGCCGTAACTTTTTAGCAGTTCATTGGCTTTGCATTCATCACCAAACAGATATGGATGCCATTCGTCAGGCATGATCAGGCTGGGAGTGAGTGCCATGCCGAACATAAAGC
>JALUWF010000394.1 GCA_027019785.1 Mariprofundus sp.
TACAGCAAAACTCATAATAATATCAGGAAGTTAGAAGAAAGCCGTCTAAGGAAGATATTTCCTGAGGAGACAAATCCTTGTAAACCATTGATATTAATCGCCATATTGCTTCTTAAAGTTACAAAAACAACACCTTTGTCGAACGCCTCGCCTGAAGGACGGGGTTTTACGGCGCGCTGGATAAAATCAGCATCATGATGGCAGACCAGACCTCGGCACTGCTTGCCTCGTGAAAGATTGGCTGAAGGCGGTTACCATGCGCCGCATTTGAGAATGCGGAGCGTAACGTGAAACAGGCACTGGAACAGGCACTCGGTACGGCACTGGAAAAATTACTGGCAGATCATCCGGAGGCGCAAGTCCCACAAGTGGTCTTAAACCGCCCCAAACAAAAAGAGCATGGCGATTATGCCGCCAATGTGGCGATGCCGCTGGCGCGCGTGCTCAAGCAGAGTCCGCAGCAGATCGCCGCGTCTATTCTCGAATTGGTAGAGTGGCCGGACGCTGTCGAAGGGGCGGACATTGCCGGCCCCGGCTTTATCAATATCCGCTTGCAGCAGGCCAGCGAAGCGGTAGCGCTGAAAACCATCATCAAGGCCGGTGAGCAGTATGGCCGTGTTGCGCCGTCTGAACACGCGCAAAAGATCAATCTGGAATTTGTGTCGGCCAATCCGACCGGACCGATGCATGTCGGGCATGGACGCGGCGCAGTGGTTGGCGATGCGCTGGCCAATGTGCTCGCCGCTGTCGGGCATGACGTGCAGCGCGAATATTATATCAATGACGCCGGCGCGCAGATCGGCGTGCTGGCCAACAGCGTCTGGTTAAGAATGCAGGAGCTGCAGGGTGAATTCATCACCTTTCCCGAATCTGCCTATCCCGGCAACTATATCGTGGAGATCGCCCGCGATATCCTGGCGAAGCACGATTATCAAAACCTACTGGTCATGGATGCGGGCGCACGCGAAAAACTGGTCGGCCAGCTGGCCATCGATGCCAATATGGCCATGATTCGTGGCGATCTTGCCGCCATCGGCATCAACTTCGATCTGTATTTCTCCGAGCAAGGTTTACACAGCAGCGGTAGCGTCACCGAACTGATTGAGCGCCTGCAGGCCGACGGCGTGGTTTACTCCGGTACCCTGCCGCCGCCCAAGGGCAAGACAGTCACCGATTATCAGCCGGTCGAACAACTCCTGTTCCGCACCACCAATTTTGGCGATGATGTGGATCGCCCGCTGGCCAAGCAGGATGGCACAGCCACCTATTTCGCTGCGGATATCGCCTATCATTATGACAAGCATCAGCGCGGCTTTGATCGCATGATTGATATCTGGGGCGCAGATCACGGCGGCTATGTCACTCGCGTGCAGGCGGCCATGAAGGCGTTGATTCAGACGGAAGCTCAACCGGATGTGTTATTAGTGCAGATGGTCAACCTGACCCGCGACGGCAAGCCGGTGAAAATGTCCAAACGGGCAGGCACGTTTGTCACGCTGCGCGAAGTCGTGGATGAAGTGGGTCCGGATGCCGTGCGCTTTAATTTTATGACGCGCCGGGTGGAGAGCCAGCTCGATTTCGATCTGGAAGCGGCCAAGAAAAAGAATGACGAAAATCCGGTCTACTATGTGCAATACGCTCATGCCCGTATTGCGGCGATTCTGCGTAAGGCGGCGGATGAGGGCGTTGCGATTGGCGATCCCCATGAAGTAGATGTATCGGGGCTCACATCACACGAAGAGCAGCGACTGATTGCGGACCTGTTGGCTTATCCAGATTTACTTAAAAAAGCAGCGACGCAGCTGGAGGCTTATCGCGTCGCCACCTATGTGATGCGGCTGGCGGCGGATTTCCACAGCTTTTATCACAAGCACAAGGTGGTTACTGATGATGCAGCCATGACGGCGGCGCGTATGGTACTGGTTCGGGCGGTCGCACAGGTGATCCGCAATGCGCTGTCCATTCTGGGCGTCTCGGCACCGGAGCGCATGTAATGGTCTATACTCAGGGCAGCCCCAGGGCCAGGCAGGAGTAGTCAATGGCGAAACAGGATTTTGCACAGGTCAATGCGAGCACACAGCCTGAATCCGATTCGGATTCCGGGTCGTTATTGCGTGCGATTGGCATTGTGGTGATTGCCGGACTCTGCTTTAGTGCTGGCTACTGGCTGGGTGCAGGCGATATTCAGAAAACCGGCAATAAAACAGATGTGGACGCCACAGAAGCCAGGCTGGCGGCGCAGGTAGCTGAAAACAAGATGTTACAGGCCAAAAATACGGCATTGCATGAGATGGTCGCACAGTGGAAAGCAAAGGCGGAACAAGACGCACACACCAAAGTAGGCGAACTGACCTTTTACAAAGAACTGCCCAAACAGTCGGTGACGCCAGCACCGGTACCCGATGCGCCCAAAGTAAAAGCACAGCTCGGCAAGCAGCCTGCGAATGTGCAACAGGTTACCGCAGTTGACGCCGTGCATGCCGCAACCGCCCCCGGCCACGCTAATGCCACCCCGCCCATATCCCGATCCGGTTCGAATGTTGTTTATCGCATTCAGTTGGCATCATTCCGCACTCAGGCGGATGCTATGGTCATGCAGAAAAAGCTGGCCAGGGCCGGTTTTGCATCGCAGGTGAAAAAAGCGGATCTGGGCGACAAAGGCCAGTGGTTCAGGCTCTATGCCGGCCCTTACGATTCCCGCAGCAACGCCGAAGCGGTACAACAGAACATCAATGCGCAGGTGAAATTAAAAGGTTTCATTATACGTGACAAATAAAGACAGAGGAAGCATGCGTCAACACTGGTTACATGCGCAATTCAGCGAGGCATTTGAAATCACTCCATTGGCAGGTGATGCCTCTTTTCGCTGTTATTACAGAGTCACATCAGCAGGCCGCCGTTATGTGCTGATGGATGCGCCGCCTCCGCATGAGGATGTGGGCTCATTTCTGGCGGTGCGCGACTGGTTTGATCAGGCCGAACTGCGCGTATCGCAGCTTCAGGCGGCAGATAGGCAACAGGGATTTCTGCTGCTGGAAGATTTTGGCGATGAAACATGGGCCACGTATCGCGCCTCAGGTGGCGATATAGCGCCGCTGTTCGACGATGCGCTGCGTCAGTTACACCTGTTGCAGGCATCCAGCCCCTGTATGGATTTACCACTGTTCGATGTGGTCCGCATGCGTCGCGAATGCGACCTGTATCTGGACTGGTATCTGCCCCGCGTGGCAGGCATCGAGCCGACAATGGGTGAGCGTGAAAGATTCCATGCCGGTTTGACAGGTTTTCTGGACCGTCTGGCGGCGCTGCCGCGCGTACCTGTTCATCTGGATTATCATAGCCGCAATCTGATGTTGCCTGATGGCGCCCTACCGCTCGGTCAGATCGATTATCAGGATGCCGTCATGGGGCCGCCAACTTACGATCTGGCTTCGCTACTGTATGATTGCTATCAGGACTATCCGGAAACAGAACGCCAACACTGGAGCCGGATATTCTTTGAAGCCCTGCCTACCTGTTTGTCCGCTGAGTTCAGCGGTTTTGATGCCTGGCACAAGGCCGTACGCATGACTTCATTACAACGCCATATCAAGGCCATCGGTATCTTTGCCCGTCTGGCATGCCGGGATGGTAAAATACAGTTCCTCAGCGAAATCCCGTTGACCCGAAAACACCTGCTGGAAGAAACAGAAGCCTTGCATATTACAGCGCAACAGATTCCTCTGCTGTTTTAAGTGGAAAATGCTGGTCGGCCGCACGCACATGAGAACGCAGCCTCTCCATATCAGAGAAATCCCAGCGCCATAGACGAACCGACAGGCGGGATTCCGCTCCTGGCAACTCACGGATTCGGCGCTGCACATTGAGCGAATGCACCTTTAACGCATCGTCGGCAACAGCGACCAGCAACACCCCATGCTCAAAACAGCGCTGCATTACCTTGTCAACAGCAACACAGCGGCCAACGTGCAAATGCATCTACGACAATAGTCACAGGCTTGTGCACTGCCGACGATTGCGTAGGGTGCCGCCGCTGAAAACAGGAGAAAATCATGCAGATTGCCAAAGATAAAGTTGTTTCCATCCACTATACCCTGAAGAACGATGCCGGCTCGGTCATTGATTCCTCAGAGGGCGCGGAACCGTTGGTTTACCTGCACGGCGCACAGAATATTATTCCCGGTCTGGAGCGGGCGCTGGAAGGCAAGGTGACCGACGATGCGCTGGAAGTGAGCATTGAAGCTGTCGATGCCTACGGCGAATACAACAAGGAACTGACGCAGGTCGTACCGAGCAATATGTTTGAAGGCGTGGATAAACTTGAAGCGGGTATGGAATTTCAGGCTCAGACCGAACAGGGCATGCAGGTGATTCGCATTGCCGATGTCAGCGGTGATGACATCACCATTGACGGCAATCACCCGCTGGCTGGCGAGCGGCTGCACTTTGATGTCACAGTTGATGCTGTGCGCGATGCCTCAGCAGAAGAGCTGGAACATGGCCATATCCACACCGAAGGTTGCTGCCACTAATGCGCTCTGCATTTTAGCCCGCTTGGGACTAGAATACGGCTTGTTCCCACAAGCTGGGCCTGGAAGACCGTCTAGCGGCAGGGCGCGGACTGATGCAAAGGCAAGCATCCCGTGCCCTTTTCTTTTAGCATCAGACAATTTGAAATCGCTAGTACCTGATTTATTTTTTCTGCGCCATTCAGTAAATATCAAATAATGAAAGCCTGGCACCGACATGTAATATGTGCCCGAAATTACACGTTGCCATCATCGTATTGAACTTACAAAGGCTGGCTGGAGTATTCGGCCACCATGCTGTGAGTTGCACCAGCAGCAAGCGTCACCACATCATCGGCTGCGTTCGTTGTTTCCACACAGATCATCTTCAGATAGCCATCAGGCCCCAGATCACCCATCTTCGCAGCTGTATTGATCCATGGATTCCAGACTACCATCGAGTCGCTGCCAGAGCTTTCAATCACAATCTTGCGATCCATCACCGGATCCAGGATTTCTGCATGACTGCCCGTACCCAGATAGATGCGATCCGCTTCTTCGCTGATGATGACCGCGCCCTGCTGCTGCTTGCGTACGCCGCCATCCATTTTATCGATATAACTGCAGCCATTCAGCCCCTCAACCTGAGCCTGCCGCACATCACCGACAAGGAAATAGGTATGCACAGCTTCACCCAGCGTATACGGCGTCTTATTATCGAGGTTGGTCGTCTCCAGTTCCAGCCGCAGGCTGCTGCCTACCGTGATATGCATCTGCACACGCAGCGAATGACCGATCACCTGACGTGTTTTATCGCTCTCCGCCATTTCAAGACTGATGCGGGTACGCCCATCGTCCAGCGTTGCAGAAGCAACCGGTTTCCACGCCACCGTGCGCGCCGGCCCGTGGCCGGGAAGCGTGGCATCAGATGCGTTCGGACCGAACCATGGCCAGCAGACCGGTACGCCGCCGCGCAGCGATTTACCGGGCGCGAAGGTTGCCGCATCCGACATCCAGATCACCGGTTTGCCGCCACGTGCCCTGAAGCTGAGGAGATGCGCCCCCTGCAAGGCTATGGCGCTTTCGCCCAGATCATTATGGATCTCGGCTACCGGCATGCCGCCGGGGCCTTCAACAAAGACAAGTGACCCTGCAATACCATACTCTTTATTCAAACTATTCAGATTTCCCATACTACCTCCCCATTCATGATTCAAACTCCAACTGCACTTCTCTCCGTCAGCCTATGCCTGAGACCGAAAGCAGACAAACATTATTCTCATCGCGCCACACATCAGATTGGCGGCACCACAACTGTTGTGCAGTTGTCATCGGTTGTGCTGCTTTTCTTCTGG
>JALUWF010000395.1 GCA_027019785.1 Mariprofundus sp.
AGACCCGAGCAGATCAGGGAATAGGCCAGCGTGATCAGCATCACCGGGAACGCGCCTCGAATGGCGGCGGAGATAAGCATCACAATGGCCAGATGCGTGATCAGAATCGCTTGCAGTGCAAACCATGTGATGATGAAGTGACCGATGGAAAAGACCGGAAAATAGACTGCTCCAATTTCAGGTTTGATCCACAGGATTTCACCCATGGCCAGTGCCGCCAGCAACAATTCGAAGCAGAGCAGCAGCAGGGATAGCCCGGCCATGCTGCCCAATACATATTCCGTGCGGGAGATGGGGCGTGCCAGAATACTATCAATACTGCGGTGATCATCATCCCACGCAACAGCCTGCACAGCATAAAAGAGAATAAACAGCATGCCGGCGGCCCACATGATAGAAAACTGGAAATCGGAAATAGCGCGGCCCAGATCGCGCCCGAAAAAGTCCATAAAGAATATACCACAGATTTCAAATATCAGCGCAAACAGGCATAAACCCCAGACAGCGTTGCGCCTGAGCCCATTCAGAAACGTGATATAAGCCAGTGCGCGAATCCGGTTCATGGCTGGTAACCTTTAACCACACTGACGAAGGCATCCTGTAGGCTGACGCCCTCTTCCTCTTTAGTGCTTTGCTGTGCGCACAGATCGGAAATGGAGCCATCATAGAGCAGATGCCCCTGATGCAGGATGGCGACGTTATCGGTAATGCGCTCGACATCATCGAGCAGATGCGAGCAAAACAGGATACTCTTGCCCTGCTCACGCAGTTCGTGAATCAGCGCAATAATTTCAGCCCGACCAATGGGGTCCAGGCCGGACATCGGTTCATCCAGAATCAGTAGTTCAGGATCGTGAATCAGGGCAGCAGCAAAGCTGGCTCGTTGTTGCATGCCTTTGGAATATTCACTGAGCCTGCGGTTTCGGGCATCGTAAATACCAAGCTGGGCCAACAGTGCTTCTGATCGTTGTGCAATCAGTTTGCCCGGCATATCGCAGCAACGTCCGGCGAAGCGGAGCAATTCCATGCAGGTCAAATTGGGCGGGAAGGTGGAAGTTTCTGGCAGGTATCCGATATGCCTGCGTGTAGCAGGTGAAGCATTTCTATTTTGAAGGACAATAACCTGCCCTTCATCGGCGCTCATATAACCCATGATCAGGCGTATGCTAGTGCTTTTTCCTGCACCATTTTGACCAATAAGCCCCAGTGTTTGCCCTTTTCTAAGTGTAAATGAAACATCTTTGAGTGCATGATGGGCTGGGGAACGGTTGATCTGTTTTGGATATGTTTTATGGACTTTCGAAAATTGAATCATTATAAGAACTCATGTGTTTCTGATTTGAATAAGAAAGAGGGAATGCTAGATACATTCCCTCTTTCTACTAACGAGTTTGAATGACGGTAATTACATTGCTACGTAGCCCTTTCCAGTCGCATCAGGGCCGGAAGTAACGGCACCTACGGGAGCAAAAGCTGCGGCAGTGGTTGCAGCTGTTTTTTGGTAGGTTCCCGACTGATCTGTTTCTGCAGCATACAATTTGTCGCCGCTTGTATGCTTGGCTGTAATTGTCGCATATGCTTCGGTACCATCGGTATCGGCTTCCAATATTACATTTTTACTCAGTGTTGCTGGAGCACTGAATCCGCCAGCTTTAGTATTGATGAAGCCGCTAGCAGTAAGCTTTGTTCCATTACCAGCAGCGCCAGCAGTGGCAGCAAGTTTTACAGATGAACCATATTTTTGTGCGTCAGCAAAAACAGATTCTTCTGCCAGGCGAGCTGTGTGTAGATCAGATATCGCAGCAGAGTTGAATGCTTTGGTGCGGTAATTCGAGAACTGCGGAATAGCGATGGCGGCCAGGATGCCGATGATGGCGACCACGATCATCAGCTCGATCAGTGTGAATCCCTTTTCTGTTTTTGTTATTTCTTTCATGGATACGTTTCTCCTTGTGTGTTAGCCATTAGTGGCGGTGATGCAATCACTATATAAGCAATGTCTGTGCCAGTTAGAATGGTGAATTGGCAAGGGTGAATTGCGAATTGTGACAAATAGTGTCGGTGCGTTGCGACCAATATGGTCAGTTGTGCTGTGCGTGAAGCTTTGCACAGCAAAAATATAGGAAATTGATTGTTGAACTCTAAATTTACAATTGGACGGTATATAACTTTACAACTGGACGGTGGTTGTAACTTGCATCGTGAATGAAAGCTGAATGAAAAACTGATTGATTATGTCCTGATGGGAGGCTTTCCAGAGCCGATACTAAGAAAAACGGACCGACGCAGAAATCAATGGTACCGCAACTATATTGATATGCTGGTGCAAAGAGATATCCGGGATCTGACCAGAATTAACAACCTGGATGCTATGCCAATCAGCGCGCTGTGGGGGAGGTGTTAATAAGTTGGGCAATCACTTGTCCAGTCTTTCAAATGAACGATATGCCCGACAGAGGCGGCTTTTTGAAGATATTTCTCATCACAGCAGTCACAAATACTCCATCATGTTCTATCGCCAGCGCGTGATAAGCAGCATCAGGGATAATTGTTTTCAATGATGATCCCGATCTTGCCTGATCCACGCTTCTGATGTGCCATCAACAGGCGTCATTTCAGCACGTAATTGATCCATTGCCATCGCCGTTTTTTTTCGCCTGTAAGCCAGTAGTTCATTGCCAACCGCATGATTGACCAGCTTGCTGCGCTCGCCCTTGGGAATATCCTGTAGCGCGTCCCAAACATGATTATTCAATATGAAATTCACGCGATGAGCCATAGTTGTCTCCGTGTGTAATAATCATACACATTAATTTTGTTTTACATTCATGTCAACTGCCTGTTTTTTTATACGTATAGTTTGTTGACCGTATACGTATAAAGAGCTATTCTTGTGTTTCTCTGGAGGTTCATGATGGCTGCAAAATTAACACTCTCATTAAATGAGCAAACGATTATAAAAGCAAAAGCCTGGGCAAAAGTGCATCATTCAAGTCTGTCCGGTCTTGTTGAGCATTATTTCGAATCGCTGGTTGAACAACGTAATGATATGCCCCCTGTAGCACCAAAAACGAAAGCGCTTTCGGCGATGTTTAAACAGTATGATGAAGGTTTGTCCTACAAAGAGTTGGTGAATAAATACAAGGCTGATTCATGAAAGCGTATATTGACTCAGATGTCATTCTGGATGTTTTATTGGGCAGGGAAGTTTTTTTGTGTGAATCAAGTCAAATTCTAAACATTTGTGAAACACGCGAAATGATTGGTTGCACAACAGCATTAGCCATCGCAAATATGCACTATATTTTAAGGCGCTACGATGCAAAGTGTGCAAAGAGAGCGATTCAATCTCTAAGGGAAATATTCCAGGTTTTACCGGTATCTGATCACGAGATAGGGAAGTCACTGGATTCTAAATTCAAAGATTTTGAGGATGGCGTGCAAAATTTTGTGGCAGAAAACCATGGTTGCAATCTGGTGATTACCAGAAATATAAAAGATTATGTAAGCAGCCAGTTAAAAGTGTTAACACCCAAGGAGTATCTATTGATGATCGGAGCCGCACATTAATCCCTTATTACGAAAGATATCTTGTACGAAATGTAAAAGAAATCTGGTTGAAAAAGAGTCGCATCTTCTGGAGCTGTGCCGTTACATTGTTCTCAATCCTGTACGTGCCGGCATGGTGGATGAAGTTAGCCAATGGCAGTGGAGTAGTTATCTCGACATGCTTGAATGTCCAGCTTCAAGCGCGGATGACGTATTGGATCGTTGCCACCATCGCGAGGCATATCAAATTTACGTTTTTCTATTACGGCGTGTTTGCAATATGAGCCTGAAGGAAGTTGCTACGATTGCAGAAATTTCACAGGGAAGGGTGTCACAGATTCAGAAGATGGTCAGTGAAAAAAGGCTACCAGATCCATTTAAAAACTATAAAGTATAGGCCCTTCCTGTGTAGGCCTTCCTGTGATCCCTTGCATATTGGCGAGAGATAGGATTAAAAAGCAGCTCTATTTGTACTCATGACATCAGTATATTCTGTGGTTAGATTAGCGTTTTGGCAGGAGGGTTCCAATGATTGAAAGTGAACAAAGATATTTTTAGGTATTGTTGGAACAAGTGCTTCATAATGAACGGAAAGAATATATGATTCGATACTTCGGAATCCGAGCGGTGTTGATCTGCCTGTTGGCGGTGTGCCTGCTGGGCAAAGTTGCCAGCGCCGAGCCGCTGGCGGCCCCCGGTGATCTGCGCTTGCGCCACGATCTGCAACTGCTGGCGGATGCGGGCCTGCTGAATATACCGTTGACGACATGGCCGATACCCTGGGGCGATATCGCCAACGCGCTGGCGGATAAAAAAGATGTGCACGGTGCGGCTGTGCTGGCCTCATGGCGGCGCGTCCACCATCGTATCGATATCGAGTTTTCCAACCATCTGCAGTTAACCACGCGCCTGGCCGCCACCGCTTCGCCGGTACGTTTTCGCACCTTTACCGATACACCGCGCTCCACACTGGAGGCGGGCACTGCTATTTCGCTGACGCGGGATCACTGGGCCATGCATCTGGAGGGGACAGCGGTAGTGCGCAAGCCGCGCGATGGCAGGCGCTGGCGGCCGGACGGCTCCTATGTGAGCGGCATTCTGGGTAACTGGATTGTATCGGCCGGCTGGCAGGATCGCTGGTGGGGACCGGGCTGGGATGGTAGCCTGATCATGTCCACCAACAGCAGGCCGATCCCTGCTATTTCGATCATGCGCAATGCCTCCGATCCCTTCGATCTGCCAGTGCTGAAGTGGTTGGGGCCATGGCAGATTCGCTTTTTTCAGGGGATTCTGGAGGGCAACCGTTTTGTGCCGCATGGAATGTTGACCGGCATGCGCTTCAGCTTCAAACCAACCTCGGGGCTGGAGATTGGCATATCCCGCGCCATGCAGTGGGGCGGCCGCAACCGGCCCCATAGTCTGGCCACCTTTGTGCGCGCCCTGATCGGCAGTGATAACACCGGCAAGCTGGGTGTCACGGCGGCAAATCAACCGGGCAACCAACTGGCTGGATTCGATCTTCGCTGGCGTTCGCCAATCGGCAGCAATCTGCCCTACGCCTTTTATAGCCAGATGATCGGCGAGGATGCATCCAGCCGTGTCCCGGCGGCATATTTGGGGCTATTCGGCGTTGAATCATGGGGCGGTCTGGGCGATAGCGGTGCCTCATGGCGGGTGCATGTCGAATTCGCCCGCACCACTGCCAACCTGTTCAGCGGAGATTTTCACCGCTTGAATGCTGCCTATACACACAGCGTCTTCCGTAGCGGTTATCGCTATTACGGGCGCTCGATCGGCCACTCCATTGACGGCGATGGGCAGGCTATTGCGCTCGGCGCAACCGTCGTGGATACGCGCGGCGGCGTCTGGGAGGCGCTATTTCGTTCTATCCGCACTAATCAGGATAATATCAGTCCGGGCCCGGTGAAAATACCGGCTGAGAACATATTGAGCCTGCAACTGCGCAGTATTCAGCAGTTTGGTAACAATAAGCTGTCACTGGGGATCGGGGTGAACAGAGGCCACCTGACCTTTACCAATATCACTGATACAGTGCTGCACACCGAACTGCAGTGGTCATCGTCATATTAGATATATTGAATTGTATATCGATTGCACTCATACATCAAATAGCATGGAATTGGCCTGTGGCATGGAGACCAACGAATGAGTGATGATCGCAGACTGGTATATAGCACGGAACATGGTTCCCTGGATAAACCGCAGCCGAAAAAAGGTAAACCAAGCAGAA
>JALUWF010000396.1 GCA_027019785.1 Mariprofundus sp.
ATTTTTCGGCACTATCGAATTATTTGCGTGGAGCATTGGCCCTTTCCGCCCTGTCTGATTACCCTGTGCTTTCACTGGATACTCCATTGTTACTCAATGGCCCGCCCGGTATTGGTAAAACGCATGCTGTCGATTTTCTGGCTTCACGGCTGGGCACAACGAGCAGGGTGATATCCTGCTCCGACCAGACCAATGGTTTTGACCTGACCGGGCTCTCTTCGGGTTGGGGAACAGGCCAACCGGGTATGATTGCAGAGATGCTGATTGAAGGTGGATGTTCCAATCCGGTTATTGTACTGGATGAGGTTGATAAGGCATCGAAAGGCGATGACAAGTCACCGTTTGGAAAGTCTTTATACCGGTTGCTGGAAAAAGAAACTGCCGGACACTTTGTGGATGAATATCTGAAGGTGGAATTGGATGCCAGCCAGTTTAACTGGATCGCCACATCGAATGAGTTGGGGCCTATTGCCGCCCCGGTTCGTGATCGATTCCTTATTCTGGAACTGCGTGAACCCACTGTGGATGAGCGCTTTGCTATTGTCAGAAGTGTTTACGTCAACCTGTTGGAGGGCAATACATGGGGGCAATACTTTTGCCCTGAGTTGTCGGAACATACGGTGGAAACACTGGCTACAGCAGATGAGTTATCTATTCGTGATATGAAGAAGGTTTTGAGAAATGCTTTATCCATGAGTGCCATGCGTGGGAAACTAAAGGGTGAAAAAAGTCTGAATATTACGCATCAGGATGTCCGCGAGAGTCTGGAGATTATCCATCCGGCAGCGATGGCAGATAACAGAATCGGGTTTGTGTAACTCAGCGACCATAGTAATCACAAGGTGAATAAACTAGTGGAGGTGCAAAACAGATGCTGCGAATTATTTCAGGTGCGCAAACCGGGGTAGACAGGGCTGCTTTGGATGTTGCGATGGAGAATAATGAACAGTGCGGTGGCTGGTGTCCGCTAGGCCGCAAGGCGGAAGATGGTATCATACCGGATCAATATCCTGTAAAGGAATTGCAGGGGAAAGGTTACAGGCAACGTACAAGAAAAAATGTTCAGGCATCAGATGGCACGGTAATTATATACTTCGGTACGTTGCGTGGCGGCACTGAGCAGACACTCCGTTTTTGTATGGACGAACATAAGCCATATTTACTGATCGATGGGCAGGAGATAAAACCGGGTCGTGCAGCAGAGCGAATCCATGCATTTCTTGCCGGACTGGATGGTGACACATTGAATTTTGCAGGCCCGCGAGCCAGTAGTAATGGAAAGGCTTATGAATACACACAATTGGTAGTAAGACGTTTTATTCTGCTATACCGAGAGTCTGGTTTACGCGATAATAAGAGTTGAAAAGGTGGCGTATTGAATATTCAGTTATTATCTGACTTGCACCTGGAGTGTGCGTCATTTGTACCGCCGCTTAATAGTGCCGATGTTGTGGTATTGGCAGGAGATATTGGCGTGGGTACACAGGGCTTGAAGTGGGCCAAAGATGTGTTTGATGTGCCGGTGGTCTATGTCTGCGGCAATCATGAATACCACGATCCCCGCTGGTCGATGGCGGAGATCAAGGCATTTATGCGCCGGACATGTGAAGGCTCGAACATCCACTTGCTGGATAATGATGTGGTGATTATCAACGATGTGCGCTTTATCGGCTCCACATTATGGGCAGATCTGACCCGAGCTCCCGATGCTTTGTGCTGTGATACCGACCGTATTGTTGTGAAGTATGATATCAGCCGGGCTGTTGGTGGTCTGACCCATTTCAGCGGAGCCTATGCCCAGTCGTTGTTTGAACAAAACAGCGCCTGGCTGGCATCGGAGTTGGCAAAACCGTTTGATGGAAAAACGGTTGTGATCACACACCATGCCCCTTCGTTCGGCAGTCTGCATGCGCAATATGCAGGCAATCCGTGGAATCCCTGTTTTATGAGCGACCTGGAGCATCTGATGGGAGATAAGGTGGATCTGTGGCTGCATGGCCATACGCACAATAACTTCGATTACCGGGTTAATGGAACGCGGGTGGTATGCAATCCGAGAGGCTATCCGAACCCCCTGGGGCATTGGGAAAATATGATGTTTGATGCAGGGATGGTGATTGGTTTGGATACAGGGGGATGAAATGAATCCGGAGTTGAGTAAAAAGCTCTATGATGATTTGGGGATGCTGAAATGAAAGCACTGGTTTTGTCTGATCTGCATATTGCATTTGGCAACTACAAACTGCGCGGTGTTGATGCCGATGTCATTCTGATTGCTGGTGATTCTTGTGAGGGTTGGGCTGCCGCAAATATGTATGATCCGAAATTCGTCATCGAATTATGATGGGAATGGAACGTCCAGCGGAGGCAATTCGCGTTATTTGACAAGCATCGTGTTCCTCCTTCATATCCTTCGGCTGCTGATCTATTTTGAGACGCGTGAAAACAACCACAATTTCCAAACTAACGATCAGTGCTATTGATAAGATGGCGTGACGAAAATGTGCCAATTGCTATATCTATCGGGGATGGTTGAAACCTTTCGCATTCAGCTGTTCACAAGCCTTCAAAAATATAGGGGTTGAAAAACTGCCGTCCCCAGAAGACATTTTTATCCACGGTCGTTAATTGCGCCTCATCGCATACGGCATCCCAGTTTTTTTCTATGATCTCTTTCTGATGCTGAATAATTGTCAGTGCATCATCTGTTGACATGTGAAAGGTTGGAGCCGCTTTGACGCACAGAGCCAGTTGGCTTTCTCTATGCTCCCCATCAATCAGCATGGCCTGCGATGCAATACCACCACTTCTGGATTGAGGGCAAATATCGTAGGCCGGCGTTAACTGAAGCTGTTTACCATCCCAAAATGCGGCATGGTTCCGGGCATGATCATCAGTGTTTCCGACGAAGATGTTGAACACAATACGGGAAAATAGCTCTTTTAAAGTGGCATTGGCATCGGTGAATTGTTGTCTGATGATATGAGAGAGCGCTTCATAACTTGCGTATCTGGCTTCGTGTTCGTGTAGTTCGAGGATGGTTAAGGCTGAAACCATCATTTTTCGTTGCCATTGGTCGTCCGCAGTGCGGTTGCGATCAAAGCGTTCAATCAATAAAACATCCTTGTGCGAAGACTGTGCAAGCGAGACAGCGGCGACATTGAGACCTGCGAGCTGTGCCAGTCGCATGGCAATAAATTCAGCTTTGACCACGCTGTAGATATCGCTGCCGGATGAAAACTTGGCTACGAATTTCTTGTCGTCCGATTCTATCAATGCCTTGGGACGCGCGCCGCCAATCGAGCTACCATGGTGCAGCGCCTGATCCAGTTCGGGCGTGAGCGGGATGCCTTTTTCCACCCGCTCTGCCGACTCAAGCAATTCATCCAGACTCACGTTTACGCTACAACGTGGCTCATACATCGTGGGTGAGTGCTGAAAATCAAGCGCGCCAATTCTGTCCGAACCTGACTTCAGCAGATAGGTCAATTCATCCAGTTGCAGACTATCGAGGCTGCTGCTTTGACGGCCAAACTTCGTGTTCATCATCACACGCCGCCCCCATGCATCGGGGGCGGCATCACGAATGCAATTGGCCAGTTCCAGATTTTTGATCGGATCAATATAGCCCGGCTGCAACGGTAATTCCGCATGATAAATCGAAATGGCATCTGCTCGCTCCAGATACCGTTTGCCATAATTAAAACGCAGCTTGTTGCCGTGAGCTTCCAGTTTTCCTGCAACAACTGGCTCTGTTGCACCGGGCAACCACAGCCAGACATAAGCTTCTGAATAGGGATTAGAAATCGTCATCTTTCACCCCGGATGGTTGCCGAATACGTGAGGGCAACAGAAAAAGCTGCGCATCAGCTTGCCTCTGTTGCGCCTGTATGGATGGCAGATCGCTGTCAAAGAGCTTGATGCCAACTAGGTAAGCCAATTCAAACATGGTGCCGATAGCGCATGATGGCGCACCTTTTTCCGCCCGTTGAATGGTCTCACGCGATACATTGGCTCGCCCAGCCAGCTCTTTCTCTGACCACGATTTCTGGATACGCCCCAGCTTTATCTGTTTGCCCAGCAATAAAACCGCTTCTTTCGAATAGGGCGAATAGGTTTTCTGGCGGCTATTTTTCTTTGGCAACTCACACCTCTAATGACCGATATATAGTTCTTTGTACCTACAAAAGAATGATATATCGGTCATAGTGATGAAGTGGATAACTAATTGCAAGAACTTTTTAGTCACCGCATGTTCAGAATGGTCAAGATTCTAACCGCGAATGACACGAATTGAAAGGCACAGGAGCGCGTCTTGTATCGATCCATAGAGTTGAATATCAGTTCGGCCATCTTCTATGTATCCCAATCCATGACCCAGCGAAGCAGGCCTATTCCTTGATGAGCACTTCATTGCACCAGATCCCCCCTGACATCCGGGCCTGCCATCCCGAGTGTTTTTGGTCCATTTCAGATTCCGTGGTCACTGAAATACGAGGTGCGCTTCAGGATATTGACGACCCATTCATCACTGCCCTTCCTTTCCATCAGTTCATCTAGCGCTGAGAGCGCATCATCCTGCTGTTCTGTTCCCGCTGCTGCTTCCATCATGAAATGGAGTGCTGCCAGCACATCGGTTCCGGTCAGATCGTAACCGCAACCGGCCAGCATCCAGCGCAGCGCGGTGATACCGGCCTTCATAGCAAAGGCGGGATTACTTTCCCGCATGTCGCGGGCGGCGCGTACCAGGGTTTGAGGATTGCATGGAGAGAGGTTGGCCAGATCAATGGCTTCGTCGAATAAACCGATGGATTTGGCAGTGGCAAACCATTTCCCCTCCTGGTCAGGCGTGC
This sequence comes from Mariprofundus sp., assembly GCA_027019785.1. Taxonomy (GTDB): domain Bacteria; phylum Pseudomonadota; class Zetaproteobacteria; order Mariprofundales; family Mariprofundaceae; genus Mariprofundus. The sequence goes on from JALUWF010000396.1 coordinate 4,854, forward strand.
TCGCAACCAGATCGGCCAGAACATCCTTCTGTTCTTTGTGCGGATATTTCTTCACAATCGCCCGAAAACTGGCCAGATAGGTGTTCCGTTTATTAGCCTGGATGGCGTAACGACGATATGCCTCGTCTGCCATGCCGCTGTCGATCAGGATGGACTCGCAGGCTGCGGCAATAGCGGATGGACTCGTGTTGATGTCCCGCGAAGCTTCGGCATAGCGCAGTGCCTCGGCATGTTGACCCATGCCGACCAGCGCCTTCACACCCCATTGGTGATAGTGCCACATGTGCGGTGCCATTTCGATCAGGTCGAGAAGCTCCTGATAACGACCTGCATACAACAGGCAGCTCAGGCAGGCATCACAACCATTGAAATATGCGAAGGAATCCTTATCCGACCAGATGAGCCGGATAGTGGGAATAAATCGGTCAGCCCATGCGGATGCGCGCTCGGATGAAGCGCACAGTTCACCCCAATATCCGGGAAGCAGTTCGATATAGGGCATTTGATCCGCTTGATCGGCAAATCAGATCGCCAGCCAAAGGTGTTGGCGCGAAAGCGGGAACGGAACGTCCATCTATGTTTAGTTGCCATGGGTCACCTGAATCCGCGATGCAACATCATGGAAAAAATCCCGTGACCAGATTTCAAGCGACTCAGGATGGCGTACAAAGGGTTCAACCTCGCGCCGAGCCTGCTCCACATCCAACGCTTCAATCCTGTCGCGCAGCAACGCATGGAATACGTCTTCACCCATTGCCTGAGATTCCTGCCAGTGACCGCTCTGACGCATGCGTTGTTCCAGGTGGGCAAGATGAAGTTTGGGGTGATTGGCCGCATACCAGACAAGATCATACCAATCCCGCCCCTTCATGCTGTTTTTCCACTTACGGCATAGCACAGCGTGCATCTTGCCGGCAAACAGATCGGGCAGTGTGTAGGTGCGAA
>JALUWF010000397.1 GCA_027019785.1 Mariprofundus sp.
TAGATAGAAAGCGATCCTCACCGTATTTCCTTCTGTTCTGTAACGGCAAATAGGCGAAGCGCACATCCAGATCGCGTTGAATGGTTCGCAGGCTTACGCAGAACGTTATCCGGACACCCTTGTTTCCAGTTGAACAGAGCCGGCCTCGTCGGCCCGATCCACAGCAGTCGGCCATAGCGGGAAAATGCGCCGCTTATCAATCTGGCGATATGAAATATAGTCTTCAATCAGTTGCTGGGTGAAACGGATGCGTTTCAACACCTGCTCTGAAATCGCTTCGCCTGTCCAGCGGCCTCGCAGATCAATGATCATCTCCGGATGCTGGCGCAGCAGCCTGACGACTTTGAACAGCCGGTTGCGTTCATTTTGCGACAGGCGTTCGTGATCATGCAGACGAATACGCGCCGCTACCGAGACTGGCCGGGGCTGCTTTTCCAGCGCTCTTTTTTTGTGCTGTGGCCCATGCAGCGCAGCCTGACGCATGGCATCGAGCAGGCTATCGCCCAGACGCGCCGCTGTTAGCGGCGTTGTTGTCCAGTTGCCATTCAAATCATATTGCAAATCAATGATGCCGGCATTGCGCCCCAGCCGTTGCAACAGCAGCGGCGTTGCATAACCGGTGCGGGCCAGCATGGGATCGGTAGTAAACAGACCCGGTTCCGCCAACCCCTGCAATAACTGTAGCTTCACCTTGCCCTGATAGCTGTTGGCTGGCTGTTTCGCGTCGGCAATGTGCAGGCTGGCAGACAGCCGGCCCCGAATCAGACTCGGCATGCCGGATGCGTGCATCCAGTTGCGCAGAAAAAACGGCGTCGCCTGGTCAAGCCCGGCATCCCCCCGAAAACGATGCGCATCCGACAAGGCTTGCCATTGGCCTTTCAGATAGAACGGATTGCCATCCACTTCTCCCTGCAGGTCAAGATCAGTCCACTGCTCCGCCCCGATATGATCGGCAGTGAGGTTCACCCGCCTGGCCCAGACTGACTGAGGCTGACCGACACTGATTCGGCCATCAGTCAAGGACAGATGATGGATGGCGATATGATTGCGGCGCATACTTGCAACCCACCACGCCGTATCTGCCGCCGCAGCTTTTTTGTTGGTGGCATGCTTGCCAATAACATTCTCACCAATGACATTCTCGCTAGCGGCATTCTTGCCGGCAGCGCCCTTGTTGGCGGCATCCTCGCTGGTGATATCCATGTTGGTGACGTGCTCGTCCGCATGCGGGGAAAGCGGATGCAATGCGGCGATATACTGCCAGTTCTGACTTTCAATGCGCTGGATCTGCTGCGTTTCCAGACCTGGCCCGACAGGGCCAAAGCGTATATCCAGCTGATCCGATTGCCAAATATTGCCGCCATGTTCGAGCCTCGCAGCATGGACGCTGGCGCGACCCTGTATCCGCCATGTATGATCAGCGATCGTGGCAGTCAGACCGAGATCGGTCACGCCTGTCAGTTTTACGGGGCTGTCAGCATCATCCTGCAAGGCCAGTAGCGGACGCAAGCGGGCCACGGGGACGTGCTTGCCTGTCACCTTCAGACGGGCTGATGCCCATGCTTCACCCCGAATATTCTTTTCCGCCCTGCCCCGCAACTGCCATGTCGGCGCTGTAGTGTCAGCATCTGAGCCGGAGGCGGGCGCAGGTGCCGATGTCTGCAATGTAAAACGCAGGGGCTTGCCCTCCGGGCAGCGCACTACTCCATCCAGCCCCGCCAGGCTCAACTGGCCCTGCGGCAGGCTCAGGGCCAACATCATGTTGCCAATATCAATCTTGTCGGCATTGATACGCCAACCTGATGGTAGTCCGGCAAGCGTCGGCTTATTCTGATTATTCTGCTGCATCTGCAGTACCAGCCGGGAATCGCGCATATCAATAGTGGAAAATTGCAGTCTGTGCGCGGCCAGATCGAGCACAGCATGGTTGTAATGGATACGGCTCCAGTACCAGGCCGACTGCTCCCGGCTATCCGGGCGGGCATAGGTGACATCCTGCAACAAGCCCTGGTCGCTGCTGACTGACCAGTGCCCGGCTTGTCCCTGCCAGTGCATTTTGCCATCCAGTTGGGCGGAAATAAGCTGATGCGCGCCTATATTTGGCAGCACATCCGACCAAGGATCTAGCGGCCAGGCGACGGCCTCCACATCGGCCTGCCAGCGACCATCTGTGGCACTGGCCGAAAATTGCAGATGATGCGCATTGGATGTTCCGCTATCCTGACTGACATTGAGTTGCATGCGGCCACGGATATCCAGCGCAGGCAATCTCCCGTTATCCGCCGCCACTGTTTGCCATGTCAGGTTGCCGTCCAGATGGCCGGGCGTCGCCTTCAGATGCAATGCATGGAGTAACCGCCCTGCATCCAGGCCATGCCAGTTGAATGATCCTTTCGTCAACCAGGTCGCCGTCGATTGCAGTCCTGTCGGTCGAGCAGGGGCACCCCGAAATGCATCAGTATGCTGTTGCCACTGCCAGAATAATTCGCCGTGTTCGGTACGCGCTGAGCCGGTCATGCTGCGCAGTGAGGATTGCAGATGCTGCTGCAATGATAATCCGTGCAGTTTCAGCGCCGGCCTGTCCCTCCCTTGCATATATAGCGCGATATTACCGTCATGCAGGTGCAACGCGGTTGCGGCCTGCCAAATTTGCCCCAGAAAAGGATCATGTTTCCAGACGCTGGCGTTGCCGGCATGAGTGATATCGGCATGCAGGCCGAAAATATCCACCATGCCGATACGGGGTGCGCTGCCAGTCAGCAGTTTCGGATTGGCGCGCAGCAGAATTTGTGTGATATCCACACGGTCATCGCCACGCCGGATATGAATATCGTGTAAAATCAGCCCATTGCGCAGCAGGTGGTAGCGCACCTTGCCAATCTGCACATGAGCCTGCTTACCCCAGTCATGCACCAGCTCGTCCGCCTGTTGCTGGGCATGAGCCTGAATGGAGAGTTGCATGGCGATACATAACAGGCCAATCGTCGCAATCGCAGCCAGATACCAGCGTGCAGCAGCCGGGAAGATGCCGACCGGATGATGGAAAATGTGCCTGCTTTTCAGATCAGCTCCAGATAACTGACCAGGCTACTGGCCGGAGTGTTGTTGATTAGAATGTTGCAATTGATCAATCACCGTCTGATCCTCCAGCGTAGAGATATCGGAGGTGATATCGCGTCCGGCGGCAATATCCCGCAATAGCCGGCGCATAATTTTACCGGATCGAGTTTTGGGCAGGCTATCGGCAAAACGAATATCGTCCGGCCTGGCAATGGCGCCAATCTCTTCGCAAACATGGGCGCGCAATGCATCCGCAAGCGTTTCATTACTTGCCTCCTTGAGCACCACGAAAGCGCAGATCGCTTCGCCCTTGATGTCATCGGGGCGACCCACCACAGCTGCTTCGGCGACCGCATCGTGCGACACCAGCGCCGACTCAATTTCCATAGTGCCAAGCCTGTGGCCGGATACATTCAGCACATCATCCACGCGCCCCATGATCCAGAAATAACCGTTTTCGTCGCAGCGAGCACCGTCGCCGGCAAAATAGAAGCTATTATTGAATTTTTTCCAGTAGGTGTCGACGTAGCGTTTTTCATCGCCCCAGATGCCTCGCAACATGGATGGCCATGGCTGACGAATCACCAGCAAGCCGCCGCCTTCGGTAACCAGTTTACCCTGTTCATCGACGACGGCGGCGTCGATGCCGGGCAGCGGCAGAGTAGCTGAGCCGGGCGTGGTGGGCGTGGCGAACGGCAGTGGTGAAATCATGTGACCGCCGGTTTCAGTCTGCCACCAGGTATCGACAATCGGGCAGCGCCCTTTGCCGATCACATCGCGATACCACATCCACGCTTCCGGATTGATCGGTTCCCCGACTGTGCCCAGCACGCGCAATGTCGACAGATCATACTTGTTCGGCCATTCATCACCGGCCTTGATCAGAGCCCGAATGGCGGTCGGCGCAGTATAGAACACTGTGACGCCGTGATCGGCGCAGATTCTCCACAAGCGGCCCGGATCGGGATAGGTTGGCACGCCTTCATACATCAGCGTCGTGCCGCCGCAGGCCAGCGGCCCGTAAACCGAATAGGTGTGGCCGGTAATCCAGCCGACATCCGCCGTACACCAGAAAATATCCGTATCAGGCTGAAAATCGAACACCCACTGCATGGTCAGTCTGGCCCACAGCAAATAACCGGCAGTCGTATGCAGAATCCCTTTCGGTTTGCCGGTGGAGCCGGATGTATAGAGAATAAACAGCGGATGTTCCGAATCAACGGGCAGCGGGTCACAATGATCGGGCTGTACTTTTAATGCATCACGCCAGTCGATATCGCGGCCATCCATCTTTTCCACCGTATTGCCTGCATGGCGCACCAGCAACACATGGCGAATGCTGTAACAACCATCCTGCAGCGCCGCATCCACTTTGGGCTTGAGCGCATGAATGCCGCCGCGACGCCCGCCGCCGTCCGCAGTAATCACCAGCTTCGCCTCTGCATCCTGAATTCTGTCGCGCAAGGCATGGGCCGAGAATGCGCCGAATACAACCGAATGAATGGCTCCGATGCGTGTACAGGCCAGCATGGCAATAGCCGCTTCAGGGATCATCGGCATGTAAATGACCACCCGGTCGCCGGCTTCAATGCCGAGTTCACGCATGGCATTGGCAGCGCGGCATACATCGGCCAGCAGTTCAGCATAAGTAATGCGGCGCACAGCACCCGCTTCGCCCTCCCAGATAATGGCAATGCGTTCACCTGATCCCGCTGCTATATGCCGATCCAGGCAATTTTCGGAGAGGTTCAGTTTACCATCTTCAAACCATTGGAAGAACGGTGCCTGCTCACGATTCAGGACGCGCGTAAAAGGCTCACGCCAGCTCAGGTGTGCTCTGGAAAGATCGCGCCATGTCGCATCAAAATCTTCGGCGAACTGCCGGCGCAAGTCGTGATAAGCATGCATCGAGGCCATGTTTGCATCGGGCATCCGTGGCGGCTCGAAAATACGTGTCTCTTCCAACATAGTGGTAATCGCTGCTGTCATGATTTTCCCTCCAGACTCATTGCTAGCAGGATAGTCGGGCATGGACAATAGGCGCTTCCGATTATTCGGCAATAGGTTACCATGCCGCATGCAAAAAATATGTCTGATTCGCACCAGTGTGAGTTCGTTAAGCGAAGCGAAGATTGTTGCATCCGGTCTGATGCGCGATCATATCGCCGCCTGTGTGCAGATCAGTGGCTCAGGAGTCTCCCTTTATCGCTGGAAAGGCAAGCTGGAACAGAGCGATGAGTATTACCTCTCCATCAAGACCACGCCAATCCAGCGTCGTCGTGTGATCGACTGGTTAGAGCAGCATCACCCTTATGAATTGCCGGAGATTGTCTGGGCTGAATGCAGCGCTACGGACGCCTATGGCGATTGGGTACATGGCGCTGGGAAATCCGCCGGAAAATCCGCTGATGACCAGCGGGCCGGGTCAACGTAATATATAGATGCGCGTCCAGACCAAGCAGCGCGTCAACAGCCCCGCGCCTTACCATGAAACGAAATACATGAACAAACACACAAAACAAACAAGGCGCGTTAGCGTGGCTGAAGTATATCGGAGAACATATGATTGAAGTAACATTTGCAGGGGCGTTGATCGCCGGATTATTGTCATTTCTGTCGCCCTGCGTACTACCGCTGGTGCCGGCCTATCTGTCTTATATATCCGGGGTATCGGTCAATGAACTGCGTCATCAACAGGATGGTGCGCTTGCTAAGTCAACACGCAGGCATGCATTGGCGCAGTCGTTATGGTTTATTGCCGGTTTTAGTCTGATTTTTATTCTCTTGGGCGCATCGGCGTCACTGCTCGGTCAGTGGATGCTTTCCCACATGGCTATCCTGGGCAAAATCGCCGGCGTCATTATCATCGTATTCGGGTTGCATTATACCGGCATCATTCGTATTCCCCTGCTGATGATGGAAGCCCGCTTTGATACGGGCGGCATCAATGCCCGGCACGGTATTGGCGCCCTGATGCTCGGCGCCGCATTTGCATTTGGCTGGACACCGTGCATTGGCCCGATTCTCGGAGCCATTCTGGCCGTAGCTGGCGCACAGGCTGAAATGATGCGTGGCATTATGTTGCTGGCAGTGTACTCATTTGGGCTGGCTATTCCGTTTCTGTTGGCGGCGCTGGTCACAGACAGCTTTCTACGCTGGACACAGCGTTTCAAAGCGCATTTCGGCATAGTTGAAAAAATTTCCGGCATACTATTGATACTGGTTGGGGCGCTCATCTTTTTTGGCAGCTTCAGTATGATATCGGCCTGGTTGATTGACTGGTTTCCCGCCTTAGCCGACATCGAAGGATTCATTTCACGGCCATGACTGCGTTAAAAACGCCTTATTTATGTGAAGAACTCATATATTGCAGCATGGTGGCATGATCTTCATTGCGGGAACGAATGACATTCCCCGCATGAAATAGCATATAGGCCATCAATGCGTACACCAGTTCCGGCTCACTTTGCATCAGTTCGGAGCAGTCGCTCCGCTTGAGCTGGTACACTGTGCAATCTTCCACCGCGATGACCGTCGCGGTGGCTGCATCGCCGGTCAGGAAGGTGATCTCACCAAACAGGGCACCATCCTTGGCTGTAGCAATCTGCACCTGCTGGGCATTGCACTCGGCGCTGATTTCCGCCAAACCTGAACGAAGGATATATAGCGATCCTCCGGCTTGCCCTTGCGTCAGGATATGTTCGTTTTTGGTAAAACTGCGCTCTACCAGCAGTCGCTCCAGTTCACTACGTTCCGTCTCGCCCAGTTTACGTTTCAATATATTCGCTTCAAGCCATGCATAATCGATAGCCATGGAAATCTCCTCCACCATAAGATATTTAAAGAGCTATGGTACACGGATGATCTAATTGATTGCAAGCCCGAATCCTTGCTCTACATATGCAGTGCTGTTTTTTCGCTTGAATTGATCAAGTGAAAGTGATTCAATGTCATCCATGCAGAATCATCCCCAACAGGCGCTGGAAAAACGGGTTAATGCCTTAACCGAACATTTGGCCACTATTCGCCGGAATATGGAAAAAACGATCGCGGACAATCATCGCATGCGGGAAGTTGTCCGGATTGCGGAGAGTGAATTGCGTAAGCGACGCGATCAGGTCAAACAACTGGAAAATGAGCTGGAGAACCTGCAAAATGGACGGCTTGAAGCTAAAGCCAGGGTTGAACACGCCATGGAACAACTGGATGAACTGATCATCGGACAAGGTGACCCATCATGAGTCATGCTGTCGAAATTACACTGATGGGACGTAATTTTTCCATCCTCACCGATGAGGATCCCGAACAGGTGATCGCTTCAGCAGAGCTGGTGCAGTCGCATATTGACGAACTGAGAAACATGGGCGCGTCGGTCGCCTCCGACCGACTGTTGACGCTGGTATCGCTAAACCTGGCCGGCGAATTATTGAAAAGCGGCCAATCCAGTATTGATGGTCTGGAACACTTGATTTCCAGACTGGACAATGTAGTATCACAAGCAGAGGGTTTAGCAAAAGCGCCCCTGCGTTGATCGAGTGGCAGCATGTTGCCTGAGCCGATACTTGTCGAATGGGAGCTTACCTACTTTGGCCATGCGCGTCCCCTTTTCGGGATACCTGAGGCCGAGGTGCGGCGCCCACCTCTTGTTAGAGGGTTCGACAACTATTTGCCACTACGCCAGCGCGGGGGCGCCCTTTTTTGTCCATATTTTAAATCAAACCATCGAATCAGATGAACAGTCCATCCACTAAAACAGCCTTGAGAGCAGCAGCTCTGGCCTACCGGGCCGGGTTGAGCGCACCTGAACGTCAGCGCCGTTCTGAACAGATTATAGATCATGTGTGTTATTATTTGCAGCAGCAGACCGAATCGGTCAGTGCTCTGCTGACTTATCGCGCCATGCCGTCCGAGGTGGATACGGGCACGCTGTTTCACCTGCCCGACTACCGCTTGTTCGCACCAGTTACCCCTCATCAGGAACAGATGCATTGGCGGTTGATTACCCCGCAGACCAGGTGGAGAAAAGGCATGTTCGGGATACTGGAACCTGCTTCCGGCCAGTGCTGGGAACAGGGAGAAAAAACAGTACTGCTCTGTCCGCTGACGGCATTTGACCGGCAAGGCAATCGCCTGGGCATGGGCAAAGGCTGTTTTGATTTCTGGTTGAGCCGGCATCGGCAGTATCTTTATCAGGTGATTGGCCTGGCTTTCTCCGGACAGGAGGTCGCACAAATCCCGGCAGAAGGGCATGATGCGCCGATGGATTGCATCATCACTGAGAAAGAGGTCATTCAATGCCCGACAACATGAAAATTCTGGTCATCGGCGATATTCTTGGCCGGGCCGGGCGTCGGGCGCTGACTGAACATCTGCCGTCGTTAATTGATATGCACAGTGTCGATTTTGTGATTGCCAATGGCGAAAATCTGGCACATGGGTTTGGCCTTACCGAGAAGGTGGCTGATGAAATGTTTGATATCGGCGTCAATGTGCTAACCAATGGCAACCACTGTTGGGATCAACGCACATTTCTGGAGCATATTGAAGATGATGATCGTTATGTGCGACCGATGAATTTTTCTCCCTGTGCGCCGGGGCGCGGCTGGACAGTGCAAGAGACCGCCTCTGGCTACAAAGTGGCTGTCATCAATCTGATCGGGCAGGTGTTTATGGGCTCGTGGGATTGCCCATTTGCAGCAGTGGACCGAGCCATGCAGGAGATTCCCTCCGATGTCAGCGCCATTCTGGTCGATATGCACGCCGAAGCGACCAGCGAAAAAATGGGCATGGGCTGGTATCTCGACGGGCGCGCATCGTTTGTTTACGGCACCCACACCCATGTGCCGACCTGCGATGAGATCATTCATGCCTCCGGCACAGCTTATCAAACCGATATCGGTATGACCGGCTCCTATCAATCCATTATCGGTATGAAAATTGACGGCGCCCTCAAACGAATGGTGCAACGTCTGCCGCAGCGTTTTGAAGCGGTGGAACGCGGCGCCAGCATCTATGTTACATTGGTCAGCATCGATCCGGCCACACGCATGACCAGCGCTATTGAGCGGATTTATATTCCGCCGGCATAATTTCCACTTCAGCCCCGACCAAACAAACAAAGAGTCCGCAAGGGGCCGAGGTTCCACATTAAAACAGCTTGCCTTTAAAGCAAGATCCCGATCCAAGATGCGCCGGAGTATTTGTTGTTCAATGGGAAAATGCGAAATATTTTTCGCCCCATTGAACAGCAAATACGCAGGGAACAGCAGCTTGCCGGGCGCCTTTCTTTGGTTCGTTTCTTTTGCGGAAAAGAAATGAACGAAATGCCTACAACACCTGATGCATGAATCCATCACAAACAGTTCTGGAATTAAATCTATTCATTCGATTGCCCTGCCCGCTGGAGGACAGGGGTTGGACAAGGATTATTCCGGGCGTCCTGACCTCCACCCCTGCGGGGCCGTCGCTGAAGCGACATTCACATTTGTGCAGGACAGCACAAATGCACGCCCGGCGCTCTGCAAGAGTAGCGCACACGGAAGTGCGCTATGAAAATCGCTCCTGCGATTTTGTCGAACCGGAGGCTCTCATCCTGAGTCCCCGATCAAACATATAAAAAGGGCCCGCATGGGGCCCTTTTTATATGTTTGGCTGGGGGACGTGGATTCGAACCACGATTGACGGTGTCAGAGACCGCTGTCCTACCATTAGACGATCCCCCATTTCTGAGGCGCGCAACATAATGCCATTACACCTGCGCGTCAAATCCATTATGCGCCTGTAATCAATTTTAAAAACCCGTTTTACCGAATTTTGGCGCGCGGGTGCGCTTCATCGTATACCGCTGTCAGTTTGGCAATATCGAGATGCGTGTACCGTTCAGTGGTGGCCAGCGATGCGTGACCCAACAACTCCTGAATGGCACGCAGATCGACGCCGCCCGCTAGCAGATGGGTGGCGAAGGAGTGGCGCAGCCGATGCGGGGTGACTGAAATATCTGCGCCGGTTTGCAGGGCGCGCGCCTTGAGCATGCGCTGTACGCTGCGCACCGATAACCGTTTGCCGCGATTATTGAGAAAAACAGCCTGCTCCTCCACATCTGCAATGCGCTCGCTCAGCCAGGCTTGTAAAAATTGTGCCGCACCCTCAGGCAACGGCACGATACGCTGCTTGCGCCCTTTACCGATCACCCGCAGTTCAAACTGGTGCAGGTCAACATCATCGAGATTGAGTCCGACCACTTCGGATACACGCAAGCCGCAACCGTACATTGCGGACAGCAGGGCAAGATCGCGAATATCGCTGCTACGATCGGTCTGCTGCATCAGAGCCGCAGTCTGTTCCGGCGGCAGCGCGCGCGGCAATCGTTTGGGCTGTTTGGGCGGGCGTATGCCGGCTGCAACATTGGCCGAACAGAGGCCAGTCTGCACCGATGCATCAAAAAAACTACATACAGACGACAGCCGACGCGCCAGCGTTGAAGCAGCCAGCCCGGCAGCATGGCCGGCTACGAGCCAGTCCTGAACCTGGGTGCGTGTAATGGCGGACAACTGCGTTTCAGCCCCGCAGTGGGTGGAAAAACGTTCCAGATCGCGGCGATAAGCAGCCACCGTATGCGCAGAAGCCAGACGTACATCGGCCAGTTCATGCAAAAATGCAGCCACAGCCTGTTTTAACATGCGTCACCTTCAGCTATTTCAAAACGGTTGCCGCCCAGCGCTTTGGCGACGTACATGGCTTGATCAGCGCGGGCGATCAGCTCCTTGACGGCCAAGTCCTGTCCGGCTGATGAACATGCCAAGCCGATGCTGAGTGAAATCGGAACATGCTGCTTTTTGTCGGCAGTGACCGAATGAATGGTCAGCCCGGCAATCTCATCAGCCTTTTGCGGCGAACAGCCGGGCATCAGAAGCACAAACTCATCACCTTCCATGCGAATCAACGGATCGGTACTGCGTACTTGCAGACGCATGGCATCGCAGACCATGGTCAGCGCCCGGTTTCCGGCATCTTCTCCATTCTGCTCAACAAATGCTTTGAAATGATCAATATCGACATACAGGCAGGCTACGCGGGTCTGATCTCCAAACCATTGTGACAAGGGTTGATGGCTGTGCGGCTGCAGAAAACGGCGGTTATGACTGCCGGTGACGGCGTCGGTCACCGACAGACGAGCCAGATGCTCACGCGCAACCGCATGTTCCAGGGTTAAACCGACGACTTGCGCCAGGTGTTGCAGGAAATCGCTGCTCTGATCCGGCGCGAAACGATCCCGATCCAGCGAGCCCAGCCCCAGAACGCCGAACGGTTTGTCCTGCTCGCCGAGTCTGAGCAGAGCCAGCGAGCCCAAGTGGTGATCATGCTCGCTCAACCAGTCGAAACGGTTTTCGGATGAGAGTTGCATCAGCCATGTGTGTTTGCGGTGCAATCCCATCTGGACAATTTCACCCGCTTCCACCCAAACCAGATCCCGTTCCGAGAGGGCGTCTAGCTGATGCGCACCGATAAAGCTGGAGCGATCGAGCCAGAAGCGGACAAAATCCAGTTCAAATCCGGAACGCAAGGCTCGCAACAGGGTAAAGCAGAGATCTTCAGGATCGGTGGATTTCAATACCTGGGATTCCAGCTCAAACAGACGGGAAAACAGCCGCTCATTCTGCCGGAGCCGCTGCATCACTTCAGCCACATAGGCTTTCAGTTCCCGATTCTCATCCGCCATCTGCCTGAAACGGCGACTCGACAGATCTTCCACTGTGGCCTCTGCCGGGGCTGGATCACGCGCTGATCCACTCACGGCGTCAGCGACTCTTCCAGCAGAATTTTCCATGCACTGTCACTGTTTTTGCGGGCCAGATAGAGGCGCTTGCGTCCCCGATCCGAATAATTACTAGAGCGATAGGACTGATCAAACTCAGCCACGGTTACTTCACCCTCCGGCCAGCGATTCGGATCATGAATAAGCGTCATATTGGAAAAGCGGACATCCACAAAGCGTTTATTAGCATTGACTCGGCGTTTATAGCGTTTCCAGGCAGCCAGATCGCGTTTACCCGAGTGGAAGTTTTGCTGGTAATGAGACAGGTATGCCTCGGTATTCAGCGACATCCAGTCACGCCTCCACGCCTCGATATCTCGCTGAACTGAATTCAGCAGTTGCTGCTTTTTACCCTTCTGTCCGAACTGCAGATGCTCGCCAACGATGACCCAGCTATGGTGCAGCTTCACATATTTGGAGATCCTCATGAGGCGATCATTGGGCATCGAAAAACAGCCGCGCGTATCTTGCGGTGGACGACGATTGACATCCATCGGATAGCCATGCAGCCAGATGCCGGAACCATCCTTGTTGTGCAGCACGTCCAATTCATTGGGGTAGTCGATGGGAAAGGCGACAGGGCCGTAGCGTGATTCCAGCTGTCTGCCCTGTAGCTTTTTTACAAAACGATAGATGCCGTGTGGCGTGCGTCCATCACCACGATGCTGCTTATCACCAACGACGGTGCCGGTCACCACATATTCATCGGTAATCTGTTTCAGTCTGCCATCGCCGGTTGGTTGATAAACAAACAGGCGATTTCGGGCTTTATCAAACATAAACACATCGGCCACATTCGGACCCGGCAGCAGAATATCGACAGGATCACCGACTGCCCGATCCAGTTTATCTATGAAGGCTCGTAAGCGTGCATTTGCCTCGCCCAGTCCATCATTGAGATTGGCTGCGGCGAGCAGTTTTTCCTGCCCCATATCTCCTGCGTAAGCACCGGCCTGTTGCACGGCATGAATGGCCTGACGACGATGCGCTTCCGCTTCCAGCAACGCCACCAACGGATCTTTTCTGTGTCTGGCCGAGGCCAGCATGGTCAATGCCTGATCCGGTTGATCGGTTTTCAATGCCACCGTCGCCCGTAAAATGGCGCGCTCCTGTCTGGACAGGCTTTTGACTGCGTCGGAATGACCATCCCTGAGCGCAGACGAAACCCGATCCCATTCGCCAGCCACGACAGGGGATGCGGCAGCCAGGCAGAGTAGTGCCAGACAGCAAATTCTGATAATGTTATTTAGAAATTTCACGTATGATCTTCCATCCATTCTCTGTTTGCTGCAACACTAACTGCTTAATGTCATCACTGCGGTATGATTCCGAGCGGAAATGTTGCAGGAAAATCAGCCTGATATCACCCCCCGGCAGTTGTTTCGCCTCAATATTCTCCAGTGTCACCCGGATAAATGTCCTTTTTGTGATCGCCCAGCGTTTGTAATCTCTCCACTGTGCCAGTGATTTAAACCGCGCGCCGTAATCAAATTCAGCCCCATAGGCTGAAAAATAAGCCGCTAAATTCTGACCATTCCATGCCACACGCCACGCTTCCACCGCCGCTATGGCGGACTGGATGGCATCGCCTTGCGGGTGTACTATTTTATCGGATTTCCTGGCCGTTGTAGCCGGTTTTTTTTCAACCGCGGGTTGCACGACAGTTTCTTTCCCACTGTCTTTTTGCGCGACACCTGTTTTTACGACATTTTTTTGCGCGACATTCTGTTGCGTTTCTGTCGGCGGCTCCTGCTGCTGAACCTGATGGGGAGCAGCAGGCGGTCTGGCCGACTTCAGCGCCGTGTTCATTGCTGCTATTTGCACGCCCTGTTTGACCGGCAAGCTCTTGTCATGATGAATATCACGAATATGCAACAGCCGTTCATAGCGTTGTCGCAGGACAGGGCGAGCATCACGCGCCAGTGCTTTGCGATAGGCGTCGGCAGCCAGTTTGACATACAGATCGCCGATATTTTCCTGCGCTGTTGGGTAATCAGGCTTCAACTTTAATGATGCCTCAAGCTCTTTTACAGCAGCGCGAAAATTGCCCAGCTCATTATAGATGACAGCCAGATTGTTATGCGGTTCGGCCAGTTTCGGCTGCAGGGCGATCACTTTATTAAACGACTCAATCGCATCGTGAAACCGGCGCTCTCTGGCTTCTGTGACCCCAAGCAGAAACCATGCTTGAAAGCTGTCGGGATGGTGATCCACCAACTGCTGTAGTATGGCAATAGCGTCAACAGCCCGGCCCTGCTCAACCAGTGCCTGGGCCTCAGCCAACGTGGAGGGCGCCGCCTGCTCTGCATATGCACTGCCAGACAACAGCAACAGGGATAACAATGAAAGAATTTTCAGCATCGCAGCATCGTAGCGGCGTAATTAGTGGAAACGCAAGTCGTGGGAGTGAAAGCAATTGGAACATAGGTGGGGAGATGATCATCATAGTGAATGCGCAGCATCACGGGCTTACTTATCCTCTCCCTTCCGACTGCTTACTGCGCCGCCGGACAACACCAGCTTCATACCCTCCTCAATGCTCATATCCAGATGAACCAGTTCGGCGGCATCGACAAAGAGTAACCAGCCGGTTGTCGGCAGCGGCGTTGATGGCACAAATACGGAGACACTGGGTGGGCCGTCGGAATCACCAAATACAGCGCTTTCGCCGGTGACAAAGCCGAGCACCATGCTGCCCTTGTGCGGAAAGGGCACCATCACCACCTCCTTGAAGGCAGTGGAGTTATCTCCGAACATCGCCTCCAACAGTTGCCGTGTCGCCTTATAAACGCTGCGCACCAGCGGGATCCTTTCCATGATGCGATCGAGCAGGCGCATCAGTTTACGGCCAATAAAGTGCGTGGTCAGCGCACCAGCCAGAATAATTAGCATCAGCGCAACCAGAATACCCATGCCCGGAATATTGATGCCGAACAGGATTTCAGGCTGATATGACTGCGGCAGCAGGGCCAGAGCCTTGTCGGAAAGATCGATGAGCCAATTGATCAGCCCCGCCACCACCAGCAGGGGCATCATGGCGACAACGCCCGCCAGCAAATATCTGCGCAGGGCCGTCATGGCGTTTGCAACGATGAGAGATGCAGCGCTGGCTGCTTACTGCGCCGCAACAGATGCTTGATTGAAACCATATGGGCAGCATCCTCTTTGCTCAGGTGATCTTCTAAAAACGCCACACTGGCAGCCCTGGGGTGAGCGATGATGATACAGCGATGCCCTTTGCGCACGCACCTGCGTGCCTTATCCCAGGCCTGTTGCATAGATTCAGGTGTCATGATGTGATCAAGAAAAACCTGCCGTGTGGCCCAGCGCAGCCCCATACGTTGCGCCACTTTTGCCGCCACACTGTTAGCTGTGGTTCTCGAATCGACAAAAAACAACCCTTGCTGCTGGCATATCTGCATCACCTGGCGCATCGGCTGCTCCAGTTGCGTCAGTTTCGAGCCCATGTGGTTGTTGACGCCCTCGGCAAACGGCACCTGAGCTATGTCATGAAAAAATGTGTCATGCAATGCCGCCTTCGTCATACCTTCAATCAGGAATGCATTGCTCATAGACAGGGATGGATCAATCGGCTGCATGGGGAGATGCAGCATCACGACCTGACCGGCCCGGTGCGCCAGTCGGGCGGCCTGCTCCGCATAAGGCGAATCCGGCAATACCGATACGGCAACCGGAACCGACAGCGCCAGAATGCGTTTCAGTAAGGGTATATTGTATCCGACATCATCAAGAATGAGTGATAGTCCACTACCGCCGCCAATCACTGCAGACGATGGTTGGCGCAGCGCCTTGTCTGACTGCATCATGCTTTCCGGAGCCATTGTTCTGGCAGCGTTGTGGACGCTCGTTTGTCTGGCTGGTAAAGGCATACGTGCAGGACTGTTTTGTTCAGCCTGTGGCACCTTCTCAGGCTGCGGCGCCACGACAACAAGCAGTAGAAGAGCTGCCAGAAGTATGAACAGCACCAAGCCCAGCCAGAAAGGCAGTCCTCTTTTTTTAGCCACCGATTTTAGCTATCAATGCGTCGCAATAACCAACCTTGCTCAGCCTTTAAGCGCATGCAACCCCTTGAGAAGGTCCAGGGCGCGTTGCAACTGGGTGTCCACCAGCAGCCGTGCTTTCATGGCGGCGTTGGCGCCGCTGTCCTGCGGCTTCCTTTTAGCGGCCTTGTGCTTGTTACCATTGGCCAGATGCCCTTTCAGATCACTTTCGGAAACCAGCGGGCGCTTGATTTTTGGTGCACCCTCCGGTTTTTGCCGCACTTGCTCCACCTCAATATCCGGCTCGATACCTGTGACCTGAATAGAACGCCCGCTGGGCGTATAATAGAGCGCCGTGGTCACTTTGATAGCCGTACCATCATTCAGCGGTATGACCGATTGCACCGACCCCTTGCCAAATGACTTGGTGCCAACCAGTACGGCACGGTGATGATCGTGCAAGGCGCCGCTGACAATCTCGGAGGCGGAGGCGGAGCCATGGTTGATCAACACAATCAATGGCAAGCCATTGAGAATATCGCCGTGATGTGCATCAAACGACAGGTTTTTCCCTGCTCGTGATTTGGTGCTGACAATATTCCCCTTGTCGAGGAACATATCGGATACTTCAACAGCCTGATTGAGCAGGCCGCCGGGGTTGTTACGCAGATCCAGCACCGCGCCGGACAACTGGCCGCCAGCCTGTTTTTTCAGTGCCTTGATCTGCTTGCGCAACAGGCTGCCCGTGCGCTCCTGAAACTGGGTGATACGCAGGTAGGCATAGCCTGGCGCCAGCATGTCACTCTTGACTGATTTCACCTTGATGACAGCCCGCACAATTTTGAAAACCAGCGGCGCATCAGCGCCCTTGCGGAAGATGGTTAGCGTGATGCTACTACCTGGTTTGCCGCGCATTTTCTTGACGCCTTCCGACAAGGACATGTCACGCGCCAGTTCATTATCGATCTTGATGATCAAATCGCCGGCCTTGACGCCTGCCTTGTCAGCCGGTGTATCTTCAATCGGAGAGACGATGCGGATGCCGCCTTCGGCCGTGGCGATTTCAATACCGAGGCCGCCAAATTCGCCCTTGGTCTCAACCGTCATCTGTTTATACATCTCTTTGTCCATATAGGTGGAGTGCGGATCCAGGCTGGACAGCATACCGGACAAGGCACCGTCGATCAGTTTTTCGTCACTGATATTTTCGACATAGGCGCGCTTTACAATTTCCATAACGCGGGAAAATTTCTGCAACTGCTGATAATCGGTAGCCGCATCGGCTTGCCAGAAACCTGAGCCCGGCTTCCAGACCATCACCCCGATGACCAAAACAATCGCTGCACCCGTGCCCAACAGCACCCGACGTAATTTCAAAGACATAATCTACTCCATCATCCTGCATATTTTCGAAGGCTGCAAGCTGCCAGCGGATTCGCATGAAATAAACAACGCGCTTTGCCTGAGCCATTTTGTTTGTTGCATACTAACGCCGACACCAGCGTTTCGGATTCACCGCCTTGCCGCGATCCCTGACCTCAAAATAGAGCGTCACCCGGTTCACCCAGCCTGTGCTGCCCGCATCTGCAATCGTTTCACCCTCTTCGACCCAGTCGCCCATCTGCTTGTACAACGCATCGTTATGGGCGTACACCCCAAGCACACCATCACCATAATCAATAATCGTCATCAGCCCGTAACCGCCGAACCAGTCGGCATAACGCACCTGTCCTGCCGCCATGGCATGGACGGCACTGGCGTGTCGCCGGGGCCTTAATTGCACGCCCTGCAAACGCGGCATGCCGGCCTTGGGTCTGGAACGATAGCCGGCCACAATACGGCCACGAATAGGCCATTTCAGATGCCCTTTGCGTTTACGGATGCTGATTCCGGCATGCTGCTGGCGATCCATGGAGAGCAAATCTTCACTCATTTCATCGAGCATCTGTATTAAGGCCTGCTCTTCACTGACCAGGCGGGCATCCTGGCGTTTTTTCAGGCGCACCTGTTGCTGAACCCGCGCCATCATGTGGCGCTTTTCCCTGGCCTGCTTTTCCAGTTCGGCGGTGGCTTTCTTTTTCTCCTGCCGGAGTTGTTCCAGTTGCTGGCGCTGCGTTTGCAGTGCTGTTGCCACGCTTGCCAGTTCGGCCACAGATTCGCGATACGCCTGACGATCGTGCTGTTCCGAACGCATCACCGTATTGAGCAGAAAGCGCCGATGCGGGATATCGCTGACCGAAACGCCGGTCAGCAACCCCATCCACGCCGATGCATGCGAACTGCGTCGCCAGGCCGTAATGGCCTGCTGCATAATAGTCTGCTTTAATGCCCGGATATGCTGTTGCAAATGCTCAGACTGGCGTTTGAGTTTAAGCAGGCGCTGATCGGTTTCCACCACTTTATGATAAGCATTACGGCTGGCTTTACGGGCGATAATCAGCGAGGCATCCAGCTCATGCAACTCCTTGCCAATGCCACCCAACTGCGCTTGCAAGCGTTTTTTGATCATGGAGAGATGTTGCCGCTGCTGTTTGACCTGTTCGATTTTCTGTGTTGTGTTCAGTTGCGACGGGGCGGCGGCACCGAACTGCGGCTGCCATGCCAGCATCAACAGCAGGCAGAAGAAACGTAGCATAGCGATCATACGCGGTGGTAAGGGTGGCCCTGAATAATGGTCATAGCGCGATAAAGCTGTTCCAGCACCAGCACTCGCGCCAGTTGATGGGGCATGGTCAGTTTCGACAGGCTCCAGCAAGCGCGGGCTTTGGCACGCACAGTATCGGATACGCCATCCGCACCGCCAATAACAAAATCCTGCTGCGCATCACCGGCCAGACGCTGCAGATAATCGGCCCAGCCGGTACTGGCATGCATTTTTCCGCCTTCGTCGAACAGGATAAAGCCGGTTTGCGCCTGTTTCAGAATATGTTTAGCCTCTTCCTGCCTGCGCTGATTTACCTGCTTGCCACGTCCTTCCGGCAATTCAATCACCTGACAAGCGGCCAGTGGTTTGAGCCGGGCAATAAAGCGCGACTCAAATTCAGCCAGTTCTCTGCAACCTTTGCCAACCACCAGCAGACGCAATTTCACGACGAAACAGCATCTCCGTGCGGCGCTGACCATAACCGCTCCAGTTGAAAGCTCTCCCGTGCTTCCGGTAAAAACAGATGGATAATGATATCGCCCAGATCAACCAGCAGCCACTCCGCCGCTTCCAGGCCTTCCACCCTGGACGGTAATCCATAACGGTGCGCCACTTCTCCGACCGATTGCGCCAACGCCTTGAGTTGGCGGTCGCTACGACCGCTGGCCAGAATCAAGCGATCGGCAAAATCACAGCGCCCACGCACGTCAATCACCAGCACATCGGTGGCTTTTTTATCCTCCAGCGCTTCAATCAGCGCTGCTGTCATCTGTTCAAATAGCTTATTTTTCTCGGTTTGGTGTTTCTCGGTCTGTTTTTTCTCTGTTTTTTGCGTCACATATGCTCCATTTTGCTGCTATAAGCCTGCTCTATTTTCCGGCAAATCACCGCCGGCGTCAGATCGGCCAATGAACTGCCCGATTGCGCATCCCGGCGCAATCCGGTGGCTGAAATATCCGGCAAATCCGCCTGTATATACATCCAATGACCGGGGGAACTACAGCCCAGCCCGGTGCTCTGGTCCAGTTGCCGCCAGTTGTCATGACCGCATACTGTTGCAGCCGCAGATCCGCAGCGAGCGAACACTGCCACATTACACAATCTGAGGTGAGCGGGATATTCACGCCACGTCGGCAACCCCGCCCATGCATCTGCTCCCATCATCAACCAAGGCACCGTATCCGGGTGAATATGCATAAAACGGCGTAGCGTTGCAATCGCCGGCGTGGGTTGTTTTTGCCTGATTTCCCAATCGACCACCTGCACACGGGGTTGACCTGAAAACATCTGCGTCAACCAGTCAAAACGGGTGCGGGCATCGGCATGGCCGGACAAGGCGCGATGCACCGGCAGAGCCGGAATCACATAGATTTTTTCCAGCCCAGCATCCAGCCCGGCCTGCACCAGCGCCATATGCCCCAGATGCGGCGGATCGAACGAACCGCCGAACAGACCGATTCGGCTACCGGCCATCCCGGCATGTTGGCTATTCACTGCTATCTCACTGCTCCTTGAAAACAGCCACTCTAACGATCAGCAGCGTTCCTGTGACGCTTTTCAACACAGCATCCCCAGTTTGATGGCCGTAAGTATCGTTGACAGACTTAAAAAAGTCGATATCTACCATCACCAGCGCAAAGCCGGCATGTTTATCCCTGGCATGCGCCAACACCATGCGCTGAACCATTTCCTGCATATAATTTCTGGTGTACAGGCCGGTAAGCAGATCGCGTATCGAGCGTTCATAAATAACGTTCCGAAACGGGTTAAATGAGCGGGAATGATGGAGCCATGCTGGGCGGCGATCATGCGAATCGGGTATGCTTCCAGACGGCCAGATGTTTTAAGTCATAATGTTTTAGTAATGCCCATGCCCGCCAATGGGTGACCAGAACAGCATCGTCACGACTGATCATTGCATCAATTCTGGGCAAGGAGGCTGTGATGTCGGGATCCTGATGGTGACAGACAAAATATCGGATACTAGAAAAGGGAATAAGTTCTTCGATTTTTTGTAAGGTATGGCTGAATGTTAATTTTGAACCCGGATCAAACAGGATGGACTGATCGCCATGTTCAATCAGATACACATGGCACTGAAATACGTCATCTTTCAGATAGTGACCCACCCACCATATATGATCGGCTATCTCTACAGCATGGGCTGTATCGGGATTAACAGGCAGCATATTCATTGCCGCCTGAAAACAAGCAATTTGCGTGCCAATAAGCTGTTTCCCCGCCACGCTCAAGCGCATAGTATTCCCACCTATATCGCCTTCATTCGCCTTGAATTAATTTTTGAAAATGATATTCAACAAACATCTGTCGCCACCTCCCCCCACCGTGCAACAACCGCCCGTCTGTCATCCGGATGGGTACGTCTGGGCTGGCAGCAAATGGGGCGGGGCAATACGGCACAGGCCATGGCTATCTGGCAACAGGGCGTCAACCGCAGCCGCCGGATCAACTATTGGCATACATCGGCGTGTATATGCAGGCATCTGCCGCCATCAGAAGACTCAAGCATGTCGGCTTGAGGCGCTCTGCCATTATGCTTAAAGCGAATTTCCATGGCAAACCGGCATATTATGTGATGGCAGCCCTGCAAGTACCTGTCGATAAAACATTGCGCCGCAAAAAACTGGCCGGATTACGCAGAGCCATGGGCAGGCATGGTAACATCCATGCCACTTCAGCTGGCAAGTTTCAGACGTTATCCAAACGACCTTACTGACGCACCTGACCGGAGCCGAGTACAATCCATTTCTGCGACGTCAGCCCTTCCAGACCGACCGGCCCGCGCACATGCAACCGGTCGGTGGAGATACCGATCTCCGCGCCCAGACCGTACTCGAAACCATCGGCAAAGCGCGTGCTGGCATTCCACATCACCGAAGATGAATCCACCTCGCGCAAAAAACGCTGACCCGCATCATAATCGTTGGTGACGATAGTTTCCGTGTGTCCGGAGCTAAATCGGGCGATATGATCCACGGCCTGTTCAAAATCCTTCACCATACGCACAGACAGAATCGGGGAGAGGTATTCAGTCGCCCAGTCCTCTGCTGTAGCGGCGCTGACATCCAGCCCTGCAGCGGCGGCTCTGATCTGCTCGCAGCCGCGCACTTCCACGCCTTTATCCAGCATAGCCTGCACAATGGCAGGCACAAACGCTGCTGTATCCTGATGGATCAACAGCGTTTCCATCGCATTGCAGACACCATAACGGTGCGTTTTGGCATTCACGGCAATATTCAATGCCATGTCGGTATCGGCTGCGGCATCAATATAGACGTGGCAGATGCCATCTAGATGTTTGATCACCGGCACGCGGGATTCGGCTGCCACCCGCTCAATCAACGATTTACCACCGCGCGGGATAATCACATCAACATAAGCGTCACTGGTAATCAGCGCGCCAACCAGCGCTCGGTCGGTGGAATCGACCAGTTGCACCGCATCCTGCGGCAGAGAGGAATCGACCAGTGCCCGCCGCAAACAGGCGGTGATGACGCGGTTGGAGTGAATCGCTTCGGAACCGCCGCGCAAAATCGCCGCATTGCCGGATTTCAGGCAGAGGCCGGCGGCGTCGGCAGTCACATTGGGGCGCGATTCATAAATCATACCGATCACGCCCAGCGGCACGCGCATATGCCCCACCTGAATACCGGAAGGTCGAAAACGCAGTTGATCAATGGCACCGACCGGATCAGGCAAGGAGGCAATCTGTTCTAACCCTTCGGCCATGGCATCAACGCGGTCGCCATTAAGCAGCAGCCGATCTTTCAAGGCGGCATCCAGACCGCTGACCTCGGCAGCCTGCATATCCATCGCATTGGCAGCCAGAATCTCTTTCATTTCACGGCGAATCACTGCCGCTGCTAATTGCAATGCCCTGTTTTTTGAACCGGTATCGGCCATGCGCATGGCTTTGGCCGCATCTTTCGCCTGCCGGCCCAATACATCCATCACTGTTTTTGCATCTGTTTCCATGACCACTGCTCCATTCACTACATTTCACCTCAGAATATCCCCAATCCAGCATAGCCGGAACCCAACAGGAAAATCTTGAACCACAGAGTACACAGAGGAGGTCAAAATCTTTATGTTTTGGTTTTCTCTGCTTTTCCTCTGTGCTCTCTGTGCTCTCTGTGTACTCTGTGGTGAGAATCTTTTGATTTTATGATTTTTATTCCTTGTACATTTTGCACGAGATATTTTTCGTCAGGGACTAAACCGCAAAGTGCGCAACGTGTCGCAAAGGAAAAAATATCAAGCCACTTTTCGGTTACAGATATTGATTTATCAGCTTGCATCTGAGATCAGCACCAGATTATCGCGGTGCATGACTGATGAAAAATCATGAAACCCGAGGATCGATTCAATATCACTACTGGCATGGCCCATAATCCGGCGCATCTCTTCAGCCGTATAATTGCATAATCCCTTGGCAATCACACCATTCGGGCCGATAATTTCAACACAATCGCCTTTATCGAACACCCCCTCCACTGCGGTGACGCCGACCGGAAGCAGACTACTGCCCTGCTCCAGCAGGGCTCTGGCCGCTCCGGCATCGACATGAATTTCCCCCGCCGCATGCAATACCTCGGTGATCCAGTGCTGGCGTTTACTCTGGCGATCGACGCCGCAGAGAAACAGACTGCCTTCATCCTCGCCAGCCAACAGGCGGGTTAATGCCCCCGGTTCTTTGCCGCTGATAATAGCCGCTGCTACGCCGCCGCGCGTAGCTACGCGGGCGGCTGACAATTTACTCCCCATGCCACCGGTTCCGAATGCGGAACCGGCATCACCGGCCATCGCAAAATGTGCTTCATTCAGATGTTGTATGATCCCTATGCGCCTGGCATCAGCATGTTCGGTCGGGTTACGGTCGAACAGTCCCGACACATCAGTCAGCATGACAACCAGATCGGCATCCACAACCAGACTGACCAGCGCCCCCAGGCTATCGTTATCACCAAACTTTATTTCGGATACCACCACGGTATCATTTTCGTTGACAATGGGCACGACACCGGCGGAAAACAGGGTTTCACTGGTATTGCTGGCATTAAGATAGCGCCGTCGATGCCTGAGATCATCCTTGGTCAGTAACATCTGCGCAACGCTCATACCGTGACGGGCGAAGGCTTGCCCGTAGGCCCGCATCAGCTTGGGCTGACCGATCGCGGCGGCGGCCTGTTTTTCATGTACGGTCAATTCGCGATCCACCCAACCCATGCGTACTCGGCCCAGCGCCACCGACCCGGATGTCACCACCACCACCTGCTTGCCCGCTTCGATCAGGGCCGCCAGCTCATCAGCCAGGTGATCCACGACATCCTGACGGATACCGGATGCGGCATCGGCCAGTAACGAACTGCCTATTTTCACTACCAGGCGGCGTACCTGGGCAAGATCAGCGCGTGCATGAATCATAACGCCGTACCCCCGGCCTGCACGCCGCTTTGCTTTGCCTCTGTAATCGCCTGCTGCCGCACATCCAGCACCCGGTCATAAATTTTATGCAGCAACAGTTGCACGCCTTCACCGCTGACCGAAGAAATCATAAATATCTCCAGGCCCGTCTGGCTGGCTGCGGCCAGCGCAGTCTTCTTTTCTGCATCAAGCAAGGCATCCATTTTGTTCAACACCAACAGACGCGGTTTATTCCACAGCGTATCGCCATAGCCTTTCAGTTCGGTTTCGATTTCAACAATCTGTTCAGCCACGCCCTTACCGTCTTCGCAACAGGCATCGACCAGATGCAGCAATACCGCTGTGCGTTCGATATGGCGCAGAAAACGGTCACCCAACCCGCGCCCTTCATGCGCGCCTTCAATCAGACCGGGAATATCGGCCACCACAAAACCATCGCCATCGTCCATAAACACCTGACCCAGTTTGGGCTTTAGTGTGGTGAACGGATAGTCGGCAATTTTTGGGCGAGCATTGGAGATTCGGGAGAGTAGTGTCGATTTGCCGGCATTGGGCAAGCCCACCAATCCCACATCAGCCATCAGTTTCAGTTCCAGATGGCGGATGCCCTGTTCACCTTCGATACCCGATTGCGAATAACGCGGCGCGCGGTTAGTGCTGGTGGCAAAGCGGGCGTTGCCCAGGCCCCCTTCGCCGCCGCGCGCCAGAATATAGGATTCGCCATCTTCGGAGAGGTCGGCCAGCAGATTGCCCTCTTCATCGCGCACCATGGTGCCGATGGGCACTTCCATGATGATATCCTCACCATTTTTGCCATGGCAGTCTGAACCCATGCCAGGCTGACCATTTTTGGCGATCAGGCGCTTGCGCAGATACAGCTCCTGCAAGGTATTCTTGCGTGCCGTCGCGACGAACTCAACATGACCGCCACGCCCGCCATCGCCACCATCAGGGCCGCCTTTGGGAATATATTTCTCACGCCGGAACGATGTGCAACCACTGCCGCCATTGCCCGCCCGAACTTCGATTTTTACTTCATCAATAAAACGCATGACGCATTACACCACGGAACCCTTTGGAATCCAAAACCATTATCACGCAAAGCCGCCAAGAACGCAAAGAAAAGCATGAATGAGGGAAGCTCATGCTGAATAAACCCCATACTTGCTATCATTCGCAATAATGGAAATTTTTTGCCTGAAACTTTGCGTTCTTTGCGCCTTTGCGAGAGACGCTTTTGCCTGAATATGTTGCGTTAATAAAAAAAGGGGTGCGACAAGCACACCCCTTTAAACTCTAACTGACAAGTCTCAGGCTGTTACGCGAACAGTCGTGCGGCCTGCGCTTTTGTAATATTCAACACTACCGTCAGTCAGCGCAAACAGGGTGTGGTCACGACCACACCCTACGTTATCGCCCGGACGGATTTTGGTGCCGCGCTGACGTACCAAAATGTTGCCGGCAATGACGGCTTCACCGCCATATTTTTTCACGCCTAGGCGTTTGGAGTTGGAATCGCGTCCGTTACGGCTCGATCCGCCTGCTTTCTTATGTGCCATGAGACTACTCCTTAATGCTGTCGATGCGCACAGAGCTAAAGCTCTGGCGATGACCCTGGGTCAAACGATAGTTTTTACGACGGCGTTTCTTGAATACGACAATCTTCTGGCCGCGACCACTTGCTGTCACCGTGCCTGTGACGGTTGCAGATGCAGCATCAGCGCCGGCTTTCACGCCTTCGCCTGCGCCAACCATCAGCACATCGTCAAAAATGATTTCATTGCCGGCTTCCGTATCCAGTTTTTCAACGCGCAGAATATCGCCTTCCTGAACGCGGTACTGTTTACCGCCTGTTTTAATTACAGCGTACATAATATCTCCGTGCCTTAAGCCGCTTTCGCAGCAGGCTTGCCGTATTTCTTGTAGAAACGTTCAACGCGGCCTTCGGTATCGACAATCTTCTGCTTGCCGGTATAAAAAGGATGGCAGGCCGAACAGATTTCGACACGAATGTCGCCTTTGGTCGAGCGCGTCTCAAATGTATTGCCGCATGAACAAGTTACCTTGGATGCGATGTATTCTGGATGAATGTCAGCTTTCACGTCATTGCTCCGTATTTTCAGGGACTTTGTCTTCTTTCAATCCACATCAAACAGCTTAAAAAAGACAGGCCCATTTAAAGGGGCGCGATTTCTAGCGCCGCCGTTGCAATTAATCAAGCGTTAAAACACTGTTTTGCAGGTTTATGATCATATCGGCTGTTTCAAATGCCTGAAACGTCGCTCTGACGCTTTATTGTTGGTATAACGGGTGGGGGGGGATAACAGGGACAGTTTATTTATTTATCAATCTTTTTCCTGCCAGGCTTCATTGGTCGCAGGACTTTTCCTGCCAAGTTCTCCAACTTATCAAAAAAATCGTCGTTGCCGAGCGGACGGCCTGTTCTTCCATGCAACCGGAATGTCTCTTTTGTCGACTCATCCAGACCGGATTCCAGATACGCGTGCCAGTTCCCAACCCTTTCAAGCATCGGTTGCACCTTTACCGTCTTGTCATCATTGTCCGACAAATGTGCTCTGGCGCTGCTCCATGCATAATCTGCCGCAGATGTAACCATGCCTGCATGAATCGGGTTCAATTCAACATAACGAACCGCAGAAAGCAGATAGTTCTCATCCATCGCAAATGAATGGAATCGCTCCTGCCATAAATGACCACGGCAGCCTTCACGAAAATTGATATGCCGAGTGTATTGTCGATGCGCTTCTGATAACGCTGCTCTGAGCCCATCCTCTGTGGAGGGAACAAGAATCAGGTGAACATGATTGCTCATCAGGCAATAAGCCCAGACCTCAGTGCCAGCTTTGCGGCATGATGCCGATATCAGATCAAGGTAGATGCGATAGTCTTCCTCATCCTGGAACACATCAATCCGACGCACACCTCGCTGAGTAACGTGATGCGGAATGCCGGGAAACACTGTCCTTGCCATGCGAGCCATACGCCAAATTTAGCTGCTCATCACCAAATCGCAAGAAATAGGTAAACTGTCC
>JALUWF010000398.1 GCA_027019785.1 Mariprofundus sp.
TAAATATGATAAACATAAGTAAAAAAGTAGTAATTGTATCAATTTTGGTGAGCGGGATTGCAATTCTGTCAGCATATTCCAAGCCCATGGCCAATATGCAACTCATGGGCACTTTAACGGCCATGGAATCGCCATCTGAAGATATGCTGGATGCGATTGATAATAAGAACACGCATAAGCTGAATGCATTATATCATAAATTAACCATATCAATGGAGAAGCTTAACAGTCTGCCAACTAAAAATGATATACAAGACCGAAAAATTGCAATGCTTAACTCCTGGTTTGATTTAATCTCACTGGAGATGGACGAAATGGATGATTTCCCCGCCCTGGCGAATGCAATCAATCAATTTTCAGGACAGTTAATTATAGCTACTGAGTTTGATCATAGCTATCAGAAGGAGATTGCATGGATGGATTATCTTGGTCGAGAGTTGTTATTGCTGAATAAATCCCCATCAACATCAGCACACCACGAAGCCTTGCTTAGGGTTAGAAAAGCAGAACTGAATGAGACATGGAAAAGCATCAAATTCCTGTTAAATGAACAGGGTGGAAGAACACTTGTGAAAAAGGTTGACCCTACCATACAATTGATACTGAAAGAGTCAGACCCAAGTAAACTTGTTATATTGTCAATGAAAGAGTTGGATTTGGTCGATGACATTGAATCATTTTTTCATATCGACTAGATAGAGAAGGTCGAGCATCAAACTAGGGATATTAGAGGGCGATAGATGAAAGGAAACAAGATACTATATTGCATATGCTCACTTGGACTACTCAGTGGGTGCGCGACATATCAACCTGTGAAACTGGATGCAACGGCAACACTCAATACTAAAGTTGAACAACTTAAGGTGGATGCTTCGCAACACATGGAGCTACCCAAGCGTTGGCGAAGTAGCAGTATAGGTATTGATGATGGACTGAATGAGGCAGAGCTAATTCAGTTGGCTGTGTTGAATAACCCACACCTGGCGGCAGTGCAATCCATGCTAAAAGAGGCCAATGCGCAGCTTATTCAGGCAGGGTTACTGCCAGACCCACAGTTAAGCCTGTCTGCCGATATCCCACGTGGGAATGATCCAACACTGGTTACCGGCTATGGCATCGGACTTGGCTTTGATTTGCAGTCACTGATTACACGCGGAGCACGGCAAAGCGCCGCCACCAAACAGGCAAGGGCAGTTTATCTGCAAGTGTTATGGCAGGAGTGGCAGGTCATTGGGCAGGCTCGCATGCTTTATCGCCGTGCGTTGATGCAGCAGCAACAGGTTGAACTGACCCATAACCAATTTTTACAAACGCAAACCAACTGGCAACTGCAACAACATGCATTGAAACGAGGAAACGCTACGCTTGATGCAGAAGGCCTGGCGCGCACCGCCATGATGGATGGTGAAACTGCATGGTTTGAAGCCAAACGGCAGTACAGCACAACGATGCACAAGCTGGCACTGCTACTGGGTCTATCCCCCCAAACTGAGCTACTGCTCAGTTCTCCAGAGCAAGGGGTGGCATCGTTATTGAATCAGCCTGTTTCCGCCGATAAATTACAGGAACTACTGAATCATATCGATCATAAACGCCCTGATCTGCTGGCATTAAAAGCTGGGTATGCAGCACAGGAAGCCAAAGTCAGGGAACAAATTCTTACTCAGTTTCCCAGCTTTACTATTGGCGCCAACAGCCTCAGGGATACGGGAAATATCTGGACGCTGGGGCCATTTATTAATCTCAACCTGCCACTCTTGAATGGTAATCGTGGCAATATTGCCATAGCGAGAGCTACGCGCAGCCGCTTACAGGCTGAATACAGGGATCGTCTGACAGCCGCTGAGGTTGAAGCCCATCGACTTGTCAGTGATCAACAGCTCGCCTTCGACGAATTAAGGGCTTTGCAGGATAAGTTGCCAGAGCTAAATGTGATGATGCAGCAGATGCGCAAAGCACTTGCCGGTGGCAATGTGGACATGCTGACCTTTACCACATTGCAAAACAGTCACTTCGCACAGCGCATGAAAGTGCTCCTCCTTGAGCAGGCCGTGATGGAACAGACTGTTGCCCTGGACACCCTGTTGGGATCATTACCCTTGCCTGCAGGAGCGCATGAATGAGCAGCATATATCCATATTTTTCGAAACCGGTTTTTGTGATGAAATCCTTACTATTTGTCTGTTTCATATGCATCACTAATCCCTCTATGGCCAGTGCCGGTGAAGGGAGTAATCCCACATACTCAGTACGCGTAGCCCAGACCGTCGAAAAAGATGTGCATGAACAATTGCATGTGTACGGTCGAGTCGGGTTTGATGATGCAAGCCTGCAAAATATCAACCTGCCATATAGCGGACAGGTTATTCGCCTGCCCCTGCTGGCCGGCGAAACGGTTCGCAAAGGGCAAACCATCGCTGAAATTGCGGTGGATCCATCCGTCGCATCGGCCTATCAGCAGGCTTTGACTGCTGTGCGCTATGCGGAAACGGAAGTAGTGCGCATAAAAAAAATGCTGGCCAATCATCTGGCAACCCAATCCCAACTGGCTGTAGCCAATAAAGCGTTAAAGACAGCGCGTACGCAACTGCATCAGCTACGCAAGCAGGGGTTTGGCAAATCCATACATGTCATCCGTGCAGACTTCGATGCCGTTGTGGCATCGATATCTGTTCAGACCGGACAACGCATCACCGCCGGAACCACGCTGATGCAACTGGGGCATCCGGATCGTTTAAAGGTAATCCTGGGTGTCGAGCCTGCAGATATCAATCAGGTCAAAGCGGGGAACGCAGTGCTGCTTCAGAGTGCGCTGTCGCCCAACCACCATGTTCATGCTGTAGTGGACCGCTTGTTGCACGCGGTTAACCTGCAAACACGTCTGGTTGATGTGTTGGTTC
This sequence comes from Mariprofundus sp., assembly GCA_027019785.1. Lineage (GTDB taxonomy): Bacteria > Pseudomonadota > Zetaproteobacteria > Mariprofundales > Mariprofundaceae > Mariprofundus. The sequence goes on from JALUWF010000398.1 coordinate 2,901, forward strand.
GATTAGCTGGCGAGCAGGCAAAAACATTTTTACCTGGCATGGTCGTTTCAGCAAATATTTCCGGCAGGTCTATCCCGCACGCGTTGCTGGTTCCTAAGCAGGCACTGGTTCAGCGCGCGGGTAACAGCGTTATTATGCGCGTACATCAAAACACCATAACCAGCGTTCCTGTGCGCGTGTTGTTGGAAGCAGCTGGACAGATAGTGATTAGCGGCGATCTGTCGGCAGGTCAGTTGGTAGTGGTTGAAGGCTCATCTGAGCTACATGATGGCGATCGCGTAAAGATCACAGGAAGTAATTCGAACAGAAAGGCACGGCTGTGAGCTTCTCCAGCTGGATATTAAGTCACCGCCGCTCATTATTAACGCTATTACTGATTCTGGCGGCGATGGGCGCTACGCGTGCTTTTCACATGCCCGTCGGCCTGTTTCCGCAAGTCACCTTTCCACGTGTGGTCGTGTCTTTAAATTCGGGTGACCGACCAGCCAAGCAGATGGAGATACAGGTCACGCGACTGGCCGAAATGGCGGTGCGCTCGGTGCCGGGCGTGGTAGATTTGCGTTCCAACACCAGCCGTGGCAGCGCCGATATTTCGATAAATTTCGACTGGGGCACGGACATGGTATCCGCATCTTTGCAGGTGGCGGCGGCCCTCAACCAGATACAGACACAATTCCCGACAGGTAGTAATTTTAGCGTACGACGCATGGATCCCACTGTATTCCCTGTGGCTGCATATAGTCTGACATCGGATCGGGTTTCCGCCGTAAAACTGCGTGATTTGGCCATGTACCAACTGGTGCCGCTGCTATCGAGCATTAACGGCGTGGCACGGGTCGGCGTGCTGGGCGGCAATCAGGAGGAGTACAGGGTTGAAATCAACCCTGATCATCTGCACGCATTCGGCATCAGCCTGAAACAGGTCGCTTCGGCGCTGGCTGCCAGCAATGTATTAACCACGATTGGAAAAGTCGAAGACCGGTACAAACTGTTTCTGACCATTGCCGACACCCGCTTTGATGACATTGACAGCATTAAACACACCGTGCTGAGAAATGGAACGAATGGCATCGTAGAGCTGGAAGATGTTGCAACGGTCATGCGATCCATCAAGCCGCAGTGGATTAAAGTAACTGCAGATGGCAAAGATTCCGTATTATTTATGGTCTATCAGCAACCGGGCGGCAATACGGTACAGATTGCCGATGATGTCAAAGCCCGCCTGTCCACATTGAAACACAAATTGCCTGCAGGTGTAACCGTGCATAGTTGGTATGATCAGAGTGAGTTGATTCTGGCATCGGCCAGCAGCGTGCGTGATGCGATCCTGATCGGCGTGGTGTTGGCAGCACTGGTGTTGATTGCATTTCTGCGCAATCTGCGCATCACCCTGATCATGATGGTGGCGGTGCCAGCAGTGTTTTCAACAACGGTGTTGTTGCTTGATCTGCTACATTTCAATTTCAATATTATGACATTGGGTGGCATGGCTGCAGCAGTAGGATTGGTCATTGATGATGCCATTGTGATGATTGAGCAGATTATGCGTCAGATACGGCAACGCACAGATACAGGGGAGAACTTTTCACAAGGCGTCATGCATGCAGCGGCAGACTTCTTTCACCCGCTGGCCGGATCATCCATGGCCACCACGATTATTTTTCTGCCGTTAGCCTTTTTAAGCGGTGTAACAGGTGCTTTTTTCAAGGCGCTGTCTGTCACCATGGCCTGCTCACTGGTGGTCTCCTTTCTCGTCGCATGGTTAGTTGTGCCGTTGCTGGCCGCACATCTGTTACGCCAAAAGGATGCTGAAGCAGAAGACGAAGGGCCATGGCAGAAAAAAACACTCAAGCTATATGCAGCAAGCCTGAATAAACTCTTATCCCGTCCGATTATATTGCTACCGGTAATTATTGCGCTGATGGTTGCTGGCTATATCGGATATCGCGGCGTTGGCAGCGGCTTTATGCCGCACATGGATGAAGGCGGCTTTGTGCTCGATTATGTCGCACCAGCGGGCATGTCATTGAGCGAAACAGATCGATTGGTTTCCAAAGTAGAAACCATCCTGAAGCAAGTCCCGGAAGTCGATACATGGTCACGCCGAACAGGAGCTGCGCTGGGTGGATTTATCACCGAGGCCAATCAAGGTGACTTTTTTATTCGTTTGAAGGGATTCCCACGACGCGGGATCGAAGCCATTATGGATGATGTGCGCGATCGGATTCATCAACAAGTTCCGGCACTGAATATTGATCTGGCGCTACTGATGGAGGATCTGATTGGTGATTTGACTTCCGTTCCACAGCCGATTGAAATCAAACTCTACGGAGATAACCAGAAGGAATTGATGGCATTGGCACCCAAAGTGGCTGATGCAATCACCCATATTCAAGGTGTTGTGGATGTTCGAGACGGTATTGTGATTGCTGGGGATTCGCTTATTGTCAAAGTAGATCGAGCCAAAGCCGCACTGGAAGGTCTCGATCCTGATGCAGTAACACGCCAGCTCAATACACTATTGTCAGGTCAGGTCACAACCACCGTGCAACAGGGGCAAAAAATGATTGGCGTGCGCTTGTGGTCGCCTGTGAATGATCGGGATTCTGTGTTGAAGTTGGAGCGCATGTCCCTGCAAGCACCTGATGGTCATTGGTTGCCGCTAAAACGCATTGCATCGGTTCACATACTGACCGGCCAACCGCAAATTACGCGGGAAAACCTCAAACGCATGGTGGCGGTAACTGGCCGCATCAGCGGACGTGATATGGGTTCGGTGATGACGGATGTAAAAGCCATGCTGGCATCCAACCTCATTCCATCCAATAT
>JALUWF010000399.1 GCA_027019785.1 Mariprofundus sp.
CAAAACGATACCTGATTAAAGTCGCAGGCACTCCAGCAACTATAGCAAACGGCGGAACATCCGAGGTTACCACAGCATGCGCACCAATCACGGCTCCATGTCCAATAGTAACCCCGCGCTTAATAAAGGCATCAGTTCCAATCCATACATCACAGCCAATCACACACTCACCTTTGGTAATATTTTCTGCAGTATGCTCAGTAACAAAAGATGAAGTGCTCATCTGCTCAAATTGATGCTCCCCCGAACCTATCTTTACCCCGGAAGCAATTGACGAATAACGTCCAATAGATGCTTTAGTAATTTCACAAAACCGATTAATAAACACATATTCCCCGATCTCTGTTTCAGAATCGATCACCGAAAACCCCATAACAACTGATTTTTTCGGCACCGAGCTACATACCCAACCTCGACTCAACCATTCAATCAGCCGTATAGGAATCCTCTGAAACCACAAGTTAAAAACCTTCGACCCAAGTATCATAAGATCAAACTTTTACTGCCGTCACGTTCAAACTCATCAGGCGTCCATTTTCAAAGTCCATATGTGGTAAATAGGAACGACTATAATCATCGTACCCCTCTGAGGGTAAGAAGCTTCTCCAATCGTATCGCACCACATCAGAAAAACCTGCTTCATTTAACATCGATTGAACCGAAATAAAATCGAAAGCCACATGGTGGTAATTATAATCATAGGTTTGCCCACCATAGAGCAAGCCTTGCATATTCATCAAATCACGGTTTTCCATATACTCAGCAGTCACTGCCTCGAAATCCGGCACAGCCAGATGCAACAAGCCTCCCTTGCGCAGCACCCTGCCCCATTCTGCAAGCACATTAACAACCTCATCGCGCTCGACGTGTTCAAGCACATGGCAGGCATAGATTTCAGATACATCTCCATCAGCAATCATATCCAGTCGCCTGGCATCGCAAACGAAATCAATATGATCAAAGGCAATTACATCGACATGCTTAAAACCCGGTAAATATTTTTTTCCACAACCAATGTGCAACCTCATATCACTTCCCCACGCTTCAATCGTAACTCTCTGGATTCCAGTTTTTTTATTACACGGGCTGGAACCCCACCAACAACACAATCTGCTGCAACATCCTTTGAAACTACAGCTCCAGCTGCAACAACAGCACCATCTTGAACCGTCACCCCAGGTAGAATAATTGCCCCTGTTCCAATCCACACATCCTTACCAATCACAATTGCTTTATTTATTCCCACGCATGAAACAGGCAACACATTATAATCATGTGTTGGCGTGACAAACCTTACTCCGGCAGCAATAGCACAGCGATCACCAATATGAATTGAGCCCTGACTGGATGCTCCAAGATGAACTCCCGAAGCTATCGACACACCATCTCCAATAAAAATTTGTGACGGATATGTAATATTTGATCCCGGATAGATTACCGACGTCTTTCCTAAGCCTCCTAGCATTAACCTCATGAAAACCATATTTAATCTTCTTAATACAGCCATAAACAGATCATATAATTTTCTCAGAAAGCTCATAAAACACCTTTTTTCAAATAAACCATACACACTCTATAATGCAATGCACTCAACAACGTCACCCCCCCCCCAAGCAAAGCCACAGCATGCATAATGAATACGCCCCATGATTCACTATTAAATAAGCTTTGGGAAAACAATAATACACTTCCAAACAGAAACAGAACCGAAAACAGCGTCCTCATCACAAATTCCCATTTAACGTTTACCAACAACATGTTCTTCAACCGTAATCCAAGAACCCCCAGTGACAACAAACAAGAAACAAACAACGCGCCAGGCACTCCCACCACGCCGAAAATGTTTAAACCAAAAACAATCAGAGCAACGCGACTAAGGCCTTCCCCCATCAGAATAATCGATGTATAGACAAAATCACCCAAACCATTCAATAATTGCCACACCATTGCCCGTAAGGAGCACACAAAAAAAGCACACCCGACAAGAAAAATAACGTTATAATCAAGCGTAAATTCTTCCCCCACCCACAAACTTACAAAGGATTCATTTAACCCAGCATAAGTAGTAAAACCAAGCAGAGAAGAAACAAAGGTTACTAGCAACAATCTTGATGCGACACCCCACGTTTTTTCAGCATCTCCCTCTCCAACCAGATGGGAAAAAGAACTATGACTTGCCCCATACAGCACAGATAATATTTGAAACACCATATCTGCCGCCTTACGCGTTATCATATACACGGTAGTTACCTCAGGACTAAGAAAGAGTGTTATTAACAGAGGCTCAGACTCTCTTGATAGCAGATCCCCCATTCTGGCCATCAACAAAGCTGGGCTTGTTTTTACATACTCTTTGATAATTTGATAATCAGCACAAATTTTAACCTTTAACTGTCGAAACAATAATACGACATGAAAGCAGCTCACCATACCAATAATGCACTCACCAACCATCGTGCCTACAGGTATCGCCCACAAACCTTGTTCATCATAAAGCATCCAAACCGTCACCGCTATGCCTATGATTCGACCTGCCATCATCCCCACCATTGGAATAACCGGCCTTAACAGAGCCTGGCTAAAGCTTCGCAAGCACTCATTCAAGATAGCAATAACCATTGCAACAACGGCAAGAAGAAAACAGCCGTGCAGAACCACCGCATCATCGCCATCCACCTTCAGAATCGATGGAATAAATTCTGAAACAGCCCACCCCACCAACCCAAATAGTAAGCAAATGACAAGATAGACAACCATACCATTGAAAAAATATGCAGCAGTTCGTTTAAAATTTTTCTCACTATATGAACGGGACACACGCTGAATAAGCATAGAACCAATGCCAAAATTCATCATCCCTAGCATGCCCAAAATCCCGCCTGAAGCCAGCCATAATCCATAGGTATGCGCGCCGATATAGTGAAGGTATAGCGGAATAAGTAGCAATGTTTGCAACATGGCTATAGCAGTGTTCACATAGCCACCAACCGCAAGCAACAACGTCGCCCGCTTACGACTGGGAACTTGCTCTAAGGATTTTTTCACACTTGGGGTTGAACCATCAAGATCGCTGCACACTTGATGTATAAAGGGTTCAGAAATATTACTATGGCATTTTCTTTCTTCACACGCTACTCCTCATTGACTCGGTCAGGAGATCACTCAATGACCTCAGCCTTGTTAAGAAAACTCTGAACCACTCAGAGTTTCCGTACCGGCCATGGATGAAAAGGTAAATAGGGTCAGGCCTTTATGTTCTAACTTTTGTGTTGGTGTCTGGCATTCGATGTTGAATTGTTTGATAATTTATTATCCCCTATACTTCTCATCACTCTGATTCCGCCGAATGATTTCCTTAATCCGTTCCTCATCCAACCCTGTGATCTGCGTAATCAACTCGACCCTCACTCCTGCTCGATAAGAATTTATCACTACTTGTTCAAGCCCCTGTTCAAGCCCCTGCCGCTTCGCCAGGTCAATCGAGCTTTTCTGTATATACACCCAATCTTTCTTGCGATGTTGCAACTCCAACTCTTCCTCAGAGAAGTTGGCCTCATTGGCTATTTTAAATGCATGCTGCAACTCTGCATCCAGGTTTTTCGGAACATAATCCAAACGAGACGATTTTCTGCTTGCCATCAAAAAGATCCACAGCATTTAGAAAGCTGATCAGAATATCTTTCGACGCATCGCTACCAAACACCTTCTTAAAGGCGAAGTCCGTTTTTACATCTAAAAAGTCCATTGTACCCTTCTCCTATTAAATCTAGCCTTTTAGTACCAAGCTTCGGGTAAACGCCCATTTCAATATTTGCTTCATAAACGCGAACCAAAGAGCCACACATGCGAATGTGCACCAAAAAACAGTGATGTTTTTTGTTGAATAACAGAGTTCTGATAAGCTGTCAGGCGCATATTAAAATTTCACGCCATTGAATGACATCATTACCCTTTCTCACCGCTCATAAGGCCTTTACCTTTTGCGTATTTAAGCATATTTTCATGAATATTTCTTATATCATGAAACACTTTTAAAGCCTCTTGAATGCCCTCTAAAAGTTCTTCCTTATTATCTGGATATTCATGGGTTAATACATTTCTCAAATTTCGATAATCCATCCATTGCTCTACACTATCTAGCAACTCTAGTTGTTCCAACCTATCCAATACATCCAACATACTCATTGAAGGCTGATATTCACCCAAAGCTTTCAATATTTCCTTGAATAACTTATTTCCCATCAAGTCTTGAATTTTAATAAATCGAAAAATAAAGCTATCAATCACTTTAACTTTATCAAAATCATTTAGTGTCTCTACATCCATTAAAGCAGCAAAACCCATCACCTCATCATAAGCTTGATTGGCACGATGTGTATGCAGCTCTAATGTTTGGAATGTCTCAGCAATCATAATTGTACACCTTCAGATTTTGCGGTTGCATAAATAGCCCTGTCTGGACTGGAATCGGATTTTACAATCACATCAACTTTTCTTAGCCCAACCAATAATTGAATTTTCGTCATCAACCTTAACTTTTTACTAAGCTCACAGGGCTTCCTGGTCTCAACATACAAATCAACATCGCCACCACGCTTTGCATCATCAGAGCGCGAACCAAACAACCAAACCTCACTATCAGAACCCAATGATGCTTTAACCAGTCTATGAATCGCCATCGCCTGATCTTGATTAAGTCGCATATCCACTCACTCCTTGATCCGATGATACAAAACAATTGCTTTCACAAACCTCATTTAATAAATAGGGTCAGGACTTTGCGTTCTAACTTTTGTGTTGGTGTCAGGTATTCGATGTTGAATTGTTTGATCAATTTCTTACCACCTTTACTTCTCATCCCTCTGATTCCGCCGAATGATTTCCTTAACCTGCTCCTCACCCAACCCTGTGATCTGTGCAATCAACTCGGCCTTCACTCCTGCTCGATAAGAATTCATCACTACTTGCTCAATTCCCTGCTCTAGCCCCTGCCGCTTCGCCAGGTCAATTGAACTTTTTTGTATATAAACCCAATCTTTCTTGCGATGTTGCAACTCCAACTCTTCCTCAGAGAAGTTGGCCTCATTGGCTATTTTAAATGCATGCTGTAACTCTGCATCCAGGTTTTTCGGAACACATTAAAGGGTCAGGACTATCATTATGACATTTTCTTTCGCCTTTCTGTATTTCCCATTTTCGTTTCTCATTACTGTTTCCGCTTCTTTTTGACTGTGTGTTTAAATTTCAACAACGCAAAATTCAACTCTACGCTAGTTTCTGTATCTGTACTCTCAATATCATTATCAAGCACTTCCGCAATAATCTCGCCACTTTTCTGCATGAGTTTTTTCTGATCATCTTCATCCTTAACTGTTGTGAGTGCTTTCAAATTTCTTGAGAGATGTCTGATTTTATAAAATGTATCGACAATTGCCAAGGTTGTCTGTGTTGCCACATCACCTTTCAAAATAGTTGCCAACATGTACAAACCGCGTTCCGTAAAGGCTTTTGGAGAGTATCGCCTGCCGCCCCAACTTGAGGTCGAAATTTTCGACCTCAAGTTTTCAAACTCATCTTTCGTAACTTGTAGAATATATCCTTCGGGAAATTTTTCAGGATTATTCTTCACAGCCTCATTAATTCGCTTGGTTTCAACGCCATAAACCTTTGCCACATCGGCATCCAGCAGCACTTCTTCACCCCTTATTTCGATGATTAAATCCTGTAGTTCTTCAATTTTCACAATACCACTCATATCACCTTACCTTTATCCACACCGCCTTTACAAAGGAAAGGGCTACTCGGAATATTGATCAATTTCTTATCCCCTTTACTTCTCATCCCTCTGATTCCCCAGAATGATTGCCTTAATCTGCTCCTCACCCAACCCTGTGATCTGTGCAATCAACTCGGCCTTCACGCATGCTCGGTAAGCAGCCATCACTACTTGCTCAATTCCTTGTTCAATGCCTTGTTCAATTCCCTGCTCTAGCCCCTGCCGCTTCGCCAGGTCAATTGAGCTTTTTTGTATATACACCCAATCTTTCTTGCGATGTTGCAATTCCAGCTCTTCCTCTGAGAAGTTGGCTTCATTGGCTATTTTAAATGCATGTTGCAACTCTGCATCCAGGTTTTTCGGAACACAATCCAAACGAGACGATTTTCTGCCTGGCATACGCATCGAATATTTTTATTTGCTCAGTCGTGACTCTCATATCGTTATTTCAACCCCGCGACTTCCCGCTTCAATGTTTCATACTCCGCTTCCACATAACGAAAAAACTGCATGGTCACCCGCGCCTTTTCTTCAACGCCTTGCGGCGTCAGCAGGTAGGCATAGGCTCGCTTGTTGTCGCTTCTTCGAAAATTATCAACCTTGACCAAACCTCTGGTGATAAAAGCCTGCAGACAATAGTTGGTCTTGCCCAGACTCAAACCCAGTTCGGCAGCCAGATTGCGCTGGCTGATTTCCGGCTTTTCGCTGATCAGTTTAAACAAGCGATAGTCAATCGCAGTAGAAGATTCATTCGCCATGAGCCGCATGTTCACAGTTTGAACAGCTCATAGCAAGCCTGGTTGCCGCACATTCCACCTCCGCCATATTCCACTTTGACGAAACTGCGAAATCCGCGATGAATCCCAACCTGGCGACGCTTTTCGGGATATTCATTCAAACGGATTACGCATCACTATACCCGAGTAAAATTGCCCGGCGTTCATATCTTCGGATAAAATACAGTGACACTTTGCATGCTCTGCGGCCGCAATGATGCAAGCATCCCAAAAACCAATCTGGTAGGCCGCTTTAATTTCAACAGCCCGCCTAATCAAAGCCGGGCTTTGATGGATCACATTCAGCTCTTCCAGCAATACCAGTTGTCTGAGAATAACATCCTGCCTCTGATGCAACTTATTCAGCGCCACATGTGCGTATTCCTGAAGCACCTGCGTAGAAATCACGCCCGTTCCGGATTTCATATGAGCGGCAATAGTTTCCATTGCAATGCTCTGTTTTTCCTGATCACGCGCATCATTGGCATAGACAATGATGTTGGTATCAATAAAGCATCTATTCATACCTTGCTATGGCGATCATAAATCTCATCCCGTGAAAATTTAAATCCGCTATCGGAGCGACCAGGCATTGTGCGTGCGAGTTCCATAAACTCATTCGCTGATTTTTCTATTCCGCTACTGCCGGTAACCCTGCGCAGGTAGTCCCGAACCAGTTGATTCAAGGATGTATTATGCGCCTTGGCATACTCCCTGCCCTTTTTTATCAACGCTGCATCTGCGGAAAGCGTAATATTCATGCCAACCTCCAACATATTATATGTGTAATATGTGCGCAATTATAGCGCATTTTCTCGAATAGCACAAAATCAATGCCGTGCTGCGGCTCAGGGCGCAACTACCTGCGTGACAGTACATTGAAATCAACGGTTCGAAATGCGCCTCTCACGTTTCGTGTGCGCATGACTGCCCCTGACGATAGCAGCGCGCCGCTCCGGATGCCTCAGTAACGATTTGATTTTCTCCGCCAAATCGTCTGCACCTTCAATACTACCGCAACATTCCGCTTTGACGGGGCGCTGAAAACAACGATGATTCACAACATGAGTCGCCATGCCATTGTGCGCATCAACCTGAACCACCTGCAGCACAATTACCAAGTGCTGCAGCTACGTGTCGGCCAATCGGAAATCATGGCCATCGTCAAAGCCGATGCCTATGGCCATGGACTGGATTTGGTTGCGCCTGCCCTGTTCGCCGCCGGCTGTCGTCATTTCGGCGTCACCGACGCCCTTGAGGGCAGCGCCCTGCGTCAGCTTGTCGCAGGCGAAGGCGACGTGGAAATTACACTGTTATCAGGTATTTACGATGCTGAGGATGCCAAACTTGCTACGCAACACCAACTCACTCCGACCATTACCGAACCAGATCATCTGAGCCTGTTGCATCAGGCAGACTTTCATGGCCGGGTTTGGATCAAGGTTGATACCGGCATGCATCGCCTTGGTTCAAGCGATCCGGTAGCACTACTCTCTCAGTGCAGGAAACAGGCGATCGGCGTGCGCGGCATCATGTCACACCTGGCCTGCGCCGACACACCAACTCACCCGATGAACAGACAACAGCTTGCCGCATTCCGTGATCTGCGAAGCCGGATTGACTCCAATCTTCCCGCCTCCCTGCTCAACAGCGCCGGCATAGCGGCCATACCGGAACATGGCATGGATATGGTGCGACCAGGCATTGCCCTGTATGGATCCGAGCCCATCACAGACCAACCCCTTGGGTTGAAACCCGTCATGCAGTTCACCGGAGCAGTCATGCAGATTCGCCAGATCCCGACCGGAGCACAACTCTCCTACGGCGCCACATTCAGAGCCGAAAAAAACATGCGCATTGCCGTGCTCAGTCTGGGCTATGCCGATGGTTTGCCGCGCGCGCTGAGCAATCGCGGACACGCGTTTTTCGACGGCCGAAAACTGTCTGTCGTCGGACGCGTCTGTATGGACTATACTATGCTTGATGTGACAGACATCGACATTCAACCGGGAGATGCCGTGGAGTTCTGGGGCGATCATATACTGGCCAATGATGTGGCCGCTTCGATTGATACGATCAGCTATACGCTGTTCACCGGCATTGCTGCACGCGTAGCCCGCATCGCAGAGCAGTTCGACCGATGCAAAACCGGCCGATGCAAAGCCGATTGATGCAACTACTACAGCGCATAGGGGCCATGGTGATGAACCTGTCCAGTGCGCTGGGACTGTATCCATTGCTGTTAAACAAGGTCATCTCACGCCTGCGCAAACCACCATGGTTTCCGCGTTTAATTTTGCGTGAATGCGAAATGGTTGGCGTCCAGTCCCTGCCGGTAGTGCTGCTCACTGCCATCTTTACCGGCATGGTGCTGGCCCTGCAATCATGGGTTGCCTTCCATCGTTTCGGGGCTGAAAGTATGATCGCCACCGTTGTTTCCCTCTCCATGCTGCGCGAACTGGGCCCGGTGCTGGTCGGACTGATGGTGGCTGGCCGAGTCGGCGCATCCTTTGCCGCAGAACTGGGTACCATGCGTGTTTCCGAACAAATTGATGCGCTCTGGACGCTCTCGACCGATCCGGTGCGCTATCTCGTGATCCCCCGCATGCTGGCGGCCATGTTGATGATGCCGCTACTGGTGATGCTGGCTGATGCCATCGGCATGGCCGGCGGTTATTTTATCAGCATTCATGCACTGGATCAGAATCCGCACACCTACATCGTCCATTCTTTCGACTATCTGGAGCTTATCGATCTCTATTCCGGCCTGTTCAAAGCCATGGTATTTGGCGCTATTATCGGTCTGGTGAGTTGTGCCGAGGGGTATTACTGTGAAGGCGGCGCGGCCGGCGTCGGCAAAGCCACGACGCGTGCTGTCGTGGTCAGTGCCATGAGCATCCTGATTGCCGACTACATCCTCACCGCCTGGATTTTCAAATGAACGCGTTGACCACCATGAGCTCCGCCCCATGAACCCGGCACCTAAAATCAGCCTGCGGGGCGTCAGTAAATCGTTCAAGGGACGCAAGGTGCTCGACAATATCAACATGGAGATTCTGCCCGGTGAATCCCATATTGTTATCGGACTGTCAGGAGCCGGAAAAAGCGTCCTGCTCAAATGTATCCTCGGCCTGCTCAAGCCGGATAGTGGCACGATTCTGATCAATGGTGAAAACTGGTTTAACTTGCCCATAGAGGTAAAACTGCAGCGCATGGCTTGTGTTGGCGTATTGTTTCAGGGCTCTGCCCTGTTTGATTCCATGCCGGTATGGGAAAATGTTGCATTCGTGTTGCGACGTCAGGGGATGCATAAACCGGAAGCGCGAGATCGGGCCGATGAAGTACTGGAATGGGTGGGGCTGCCGGGCATCGGCGATAAAATGCCGGCTGAACTCTCCGGCGGCATGAAAAAGCGGGTGGGTATGGCACGCACCATCTGCCATCGGCCCGAAATTATTTTTTATGATGAACCACTGGCGGGGCTCGATCCGGTCATGTCTGATGTCATCACCACCCTGATGAAACGACTACATGAGCGTATGAATGTCACCTCGATGACCATCGCACACAGCATGAAACTGGTGCACGAATTCAGTGACCGGGTTAGTATGCTCTATAAAGGCAGGGTTTATCAGCAGATGTCCCGTGATGAGATTGAATTAAGTCAGGACCCGGTATTCAGACAATTCATTGAAGGTCGGGCGGAAGGCCCCATCCAACTGACCAATGGCAAGGAGGCATCATGAACACACAAGCACGGCTCGGAGCATTTGTTCTGATCGCAATTGCTCTCTTTGCCATGTTCAGCAGTAAAATTGGCGGCTTCCAGTGGGGTGAGCCGGAAGGCTCCAGCGTTGATGTACTGTTCACTGATGCCTCCGGCATCTCAGTGCAAACGCCCGTGCTGATGGCCGGGGTGCAGATTGGCGATGTCGCATCCATCCGTCTGAAAGACAATCGGGCATTGGTAACCATGCACATTCAATCCGGCATCCATCTGCCCGCTTCAACCCGCGCCCATATTGCCGGCGGCGGTTTAGTCGGTGAAAAATATGTCGCCCTGCACGCCAGAGCCGGTGACAAGCAGCCACTGACTGAATCGATCATCCCATCCTCATCCGGTGGCAGTTTTCGCGATATGATCAGCCGCGCTTCAGGCTTGACCGATGACGCTTCGCGTTTTTTCAGCAAGGCGGAGCGCATTACCGACAAGCTCGGAGCCATCATTGAAGAAAACCGTGCAGATATCCATTCGGCCGCGCATGGCATGGCGCAACTCATCAAGGAAAACCGTCCGGATATCCGCAGCACCACACATAGTCTCTCCGGCATGATCAGGGATAATCGCAAGCATGTGGACAAACTGATGCGCACACTGCCCAAGGCTGCCGACGCCGGTCAGGCATTTTTTACCGAAGGCGCGGCAACCATGCATGATCTGCACGAGACGATCATTGATAACCGTGAAAACCTCTATCGCACCCTGTTTGAACTGCGCCTGGCAGCAGAGAATCTGGAAAAATTTTCCGATGATATCCGCCGCAATCCGTGGAAGGTGATGAAGGAAAAACCGGAGGTCAAAATGGATAAACGCGCCAGAGCATGGCGTATGGAAGAGATGCTGATGACCACCGGCAGGATGGGTCTTGCGCCTGCTGCCAGGTAACCCTAACGCGCAAGGACTTTTTTTGCCCTGTAAAGTGACATATGATCACAGCGCAGAAAAAATCATGCAGGCGCGTTGTTTATCTCATGTGAACCGCTGCCTGCGCATCGCAGCAACCATGCTTGTGTTGGCGGCCACATGGTCAGCCAACGACTGTCTTGCCGGAGCATATTTTCACAAGGCGCTGCAACTGATTCAACAGAGCCAGCTGCCCGAGGCCAGACGGGCGCTGCGCACTGAATTGCGAATACATCCCCGTAATATCGAAGCGCGCTACGATCTTGCCGTACTGCTGGAGGATATCGGTCACCATCATGCAGCGCGCGCACTGTATGAAAAAAACCTGAGTTTCTCATGGCACCTGCCCAGCCTGATCAATCTGGCCGCACTGCTTGATCGCCAGGGCAAACGGCAACAGGCGCGCCACTGGCTGAAGTTGGGAACAAAAAAGATGCGCAGTGAAGCAACGCCGTGGTATCTGCTGGCCGCCATGTCGGAAAAAGAGGGTGATAGCGCTGCCGCCGCGACGCAATACCAAAAAGCCGTCAAGGTTGACCGCAAGAACGGTTTTGCATGGCTGCGCCTGGCTGAATTCCAGTCACGCCACAAGCTGGCTGACAGAGGGGTATCGGCAGCAGAAAAAGCACTTCGGTTATTGCCTGATTGCGCCCCCTGCTGGCGCAGTTATGGCGATATCATGCAGGCTACGAATCACAACCAAAAAGCGTTGAGCGCCTATCAGCGCAGCCTTGCCATCCATCCGGATGCTCGCACGCGGCAGCAGCTGATCAGGCAGCTGCGCCGTCTGGGACAGCGCCAGCGCGCCAGGCGCATGCAGCAAGCCCTCAACGCATGGCGCAAGCATCACCTGACGACAGATCAGCAATGACGACTTCGTAAAAAGGAGCTACGTTTCCGTAACCCCCTGTTTAATTGCTTTAAAATGGTGCTCCCTGAGCGATTCGAACGCCCGGCCTTCTGATTCGTAGTCCGTAAATATGCCGTTTCCATGCGTTTCTACCCGCACCCCATAAACCACCAAAAAACATTGCTATTGCACAATTATTAACACAGGACTACGCTTCACGACGTAGCCGTGTATGCATGCCAAAAAGCACAGACAGGGCACAGAAAAGCACAGACAGGCGGTGGCGACTATGGCAAGGCTCAAACTTACAAAGAGAAACATTGATGCAATAGGCAACCCGGAGCGGCAAACCGAATACAGGGACACTGAATTAAAAGGCTTCACGCTTATTGCATACGCAAGTGGTCGAAAACAATTCACGCTTCGTTACCTGATGGATGGCAGGCGTAAGACATTCAAGATTGGTGACTATGGCAAATTAACCCCAGAAGCAGCCAGAGCCAAGGCCAAAGAACTATTCGGGAAGATTGATAACGGTATTGACCCACAGGTTGAAAAGGCAGCAACCGACGCACTGCCAACCATGGGCGAATGGATAGACACCTATCTTGAAGATGTGCGCCAGAGAAAGAAACGGCCTGACAGTGACGAACGGTATCTTGGATGGGCTAAGGCGCGTTACGGCAAAAAACGCATTGATAAAGTTACCCGTACCGATGTTCGTACGCACATGCAGCAGCTCGAGAAACTTGGCAGGACAAACACCACAGCAAACAGGTATCACGCCAGTGTCAGATCATGCCTGAATGAGGCTTGCAGAGAGGGGCATATCCAATACAACGTATCGGCCAACATTCAACACTACACGGAACCAACGCCCCGTAGTCGCGTGCTGACTGACAAAGAAATGGAATCCATGCTGGCTGCCATTGATGGGCTGGATGACACATTTGTGCAAACAGCATTACACATGTTGATTGAAACCGGAGCCAGAAAGAGCGAAGTGCTATCAGCGGCTTGGAAAGACATTCAATTTGAAGATGGCCTATGGCGGCTGCCAGATACGAAAAGCGGAAAACCTCAAATCGTACCATTGTCCGCAAACATCATGGCGCAGTTGCGGTTGCTGCCACATGCCGGAGATTGGCTTTATCCAGCCGGTACGGGTGATGGTCACAGACAGGACATTAAGCGGCACTGGGACAAGGTACGCAAAGCAGCAGGCATTCCAGATGTGAAGTTACACGATGTGCGCCGGACATTCGGCCTGCATGTTACACGCTCTGCGGGGTTGCATGTTGCCAGCAAACTATTACGGCACAGCTCAATAAAAGTAACTGAAGATCACTATGCACCATTGGGCGTGGATGAACTTCGCGCAGCATTGGAGAAGCACAGCGCGGAGATCGTGCCATTGAGACAGGTTAAATGAGTTCCCTTCGTGGGCTGGCTGGCTGGAAGTCAGAAGAAATATATCCCCGATTAACAGCAGCAGCAAAGGCGGCGGCCATAGACCGTCAAGTCGTTTGGGGTGAAAAGGTCATTGCTCCCATATATGGAGCGTTTGCAAAGGAGGGGGCGGAGAAGTTTCTTGCTGTGTTGGCTTATCCAGAGTCGATGGAGAAGCGATTGCTGATGCTGGATGCCCTACAAGCGGCACAGCTCAAGCAGCAGTTTCCACGTCATAGCGATGGGCGAAAATTAATTCGTGCTTCCGGTGGCGGTGCCCTTCTGGATATGCCGAACAAGCGAATAGATCAGGTGTTAAACAATGTCATGAGGCGACTCAAAAAACGTAACCGGGCGGCATGGGTTATGGTGCAAAAATTGGCATCGTCACCTGAGCCTGATAAGCAAGACTCAATGCTGGGGATAATACTCAAAACAGCACTTCAAACGACGGGAGGCCAACAACAATACGGCTGCTGGAAGGGTGATGATGATGAGAATTACACTAGGCGCTCTTTTGATAAGGGCGTGATGGTTCCATCCCGCAACGTCATTCATCTTGCAATGGCCTTTTATGCCTACTTTGAGACGAACACAAAGGCGAAATCCATTAATATAAAAGAACTGACGCTAACATCCCGCGAATGGTTACAGCCGGTTATTATTGCAGCAGAGCTGATTCGACTTTCGTTTGGGGATTGGTTCCCTATGTACACCACCACCCAAAGGAAAAAACGCAGAAATAATTTCAACTTTGAAATGAGCGAATCAGTGTCGATATTGCCATATCTAGGCGAGATAAAGGATTCACCCGACTATGCCGCATATATGGAATTTTGCAGTGAGAACAGCAGCTTTTAGACAGTTTTTGAACCGCTAATTTTTACTGTTCCTTTTCGGTCGAGTTAAACCAGAAACACGCATAACCACACTTCGGAATACAGGCGGCGCGATAAGCGCAATTCACACGTCTGGATTCCGAGGTAATTATGAATCAAGACATTCAACTAATACGCAGTCCCAAGGCTGCCCGCATGCTGGGTATTGTTCCCGGCACCTTGCGGGCATGGCGAGTCATCGGCAAAGGCCCGAAGTACACCAAGATCGGCGAAAGCGTTTTTTATCGGCGTGAGGACATAGCTCGCTATGTGGAAGATCGGGAAGTCGCTAGCACATCTGACGAAACGGTGAAGGCGCAGTAATGGCCGCCACGCGAAAGAGGCTCACCACCACAGCGAGCCTCTCAAATACAACACAAGCAAACAATACCACCATTCAAGCCAGAATAAAGCATGCTATCTGCATCTTGGCGTTATGGGGAATAATCAGCCCAAAGTCAGCAACGGAAATTATCCGCACGCTGGGGTTGTCCCATGCTTAACGATATTCCAGAGCATTATCATATATTCCCGCTGGCAAAAAATGCGAAGATCCCCGAACAAGGTTCCGCTGGGTTCCATGATGCGTTTGTTCGCGATGAAGCATTGAAGCAATGGCCTAACATACATGCTGGAAATATCGGCCTATACCCCGGTGCTTCCGGGTTACTCATCATTGATGTTGATGTGAAAACACATAAGGACGGGACGCCCGGCGTTGGCGTTGAAACCATGAAAGAACTGCAATCCAAATATGGAAAGCTGCCAGAAACGTTCACAGTCAAAACGCCTTCCGGCGGTTGGCACTTTTACTACCAGAAGCCTGATATTGACCACGTTGGAAACAATAGCATAGGCAAGGACATAGATATTCGCTGCGACGGCGGATATGTACTGACGCCCGGCTGCTACGTCATCGACCCGCGATATGAGGGCTACTATGAAGTTATCAGAGATAAGCCCATAGCGGCATTGCCTGATACTTGGGTGGAACTATTCAAGCCCAAGCCGAAACACGCGCCACAGTCGCCCCTACAGCCTGCAAGCGGTACTTTTAAGGGCTCAATGGGTGACTATGGCCCGGCCAATCGGGCTGATGTGCAAGAGGCTTTGGCGTATATTCCGGCTGACCTTCCCTATGATGAATGGGTGAAGGTGTTGGCTGCATTGAAGGATGCAGGCTTTGATGACTTGGCGCATGAGTGGTCAGCAAAAAGCCCGCAATATGACCCGGCAGAAGTGGAGCGGAAACTTGCCAGCTTCAAAGGCGTCGGCGTTACCATTGCAACGGTTTTCCATTACGCGAAAGAAACTGGATATAAACGCACGCTTTCAGGTTCAAACCCTGCCTGCAAAACCATCATAACCAGCATAAAAACGTGGCAAGACCCTTTACCCCTGCCTTCCGGCCTTGCGCCCGTGAACGCTTTTGATGCGGAACTATTGCCGGAAGCATTGCGCGGCTTTGTCACTGATATTGCCGAGCGTATGCAATGCCCCCCGGACTTCCCAGCGGTGACAGTGATGGCATCCCTTGGCACGCTGATCGGCAGGCGGTGCGGCATCCATCCAAAACGAAAGGATGATTGGCTGGCAGTCCCGAACCTATGGGGCGCGATTGTTGGCCGGCCTTCCCAGATGAAGTCGCCATCCGTTCAACAGGGTATGAAACCCTTTGATGCACTGATAGCGGAAGCGAGCAAACGCCATGCAAACGCAATGGCTGACGCTGCAATAGAGGCCGAGGTTTATGCAGGTAAAAAGGATGCTTGGAAGCAGGCAGTCCGCAAGGCGGCAAAGGATGGCAAGCCCACTGATGGGATGCTGCCACCCGTAAAGCCTGACGCACCCATAGAACGGCGGTTGCGAACCAATGCCGGAAGCGTGGAATGCCTTATCAACCTTCTGAATGAAAACCCTGATGGACTGATGGTGTTCCGGGACGAACTGACCGGGTGGCTTCGCAATCTGGATAAGCCAGGTAAAGAAGGTGACAGGCAATTCTTTCTTGAGGCGTGGAACGGTAACGGAAGCGGCTTTGACTATGACACCTTTACGCACGGGCATTTGCATTGCGAAAGCCTCTGCCTTTCCATTCTTGGAAGCATACAGCCCGGCCCGTTGTCCCACATGATAGCCGATGCCGCAAAAGGTGGCGGTGGTGACGATGGTATGATCCAGCGCTTTCAGCTTTTGGTATATCCAGACAGCCCCGGAGTATGGTGCAACATTGACCGATGGCCGGATAAGGAAGCCAAGGCGCGGGTGCGGCGAATCTTTAAACGACTGGATGAGATGGCATTCCCCGCTACTGATGAAGGCATCCCGTCAATTCGCTTTGATAATGAGGCTCAAGACCTGTTCAATGAATGGCGAACGGAACTTGAAACCAAGGTGCAAGACGAAACAAGCCCGATGATTGAAGCGCATCTTGCCAAGTACCGGAGCCTGATGCCTTCGCTGGCCTTGCTTATTCACCTTGCGGAAGTAGCGGACAGAGAAGCAACACTTACCCCCGTTACCGTGGATGCAGCGGCAAGGGCGGCGGCGTGGTGCGAGTATCTGGAAAGTCATGCCCGGCGCATATATGGAATGCAGGCCATGGCTGAAGTCGAGGGCGCACGCACTTTGCTTGCCAAGCTACTGCGCGGCGATATTCAAAGCCCATTTACGGCGCGGCAAGTTTACCGTAACCACTGGAGCAGGCTTACCAGTCCGGCAGAAGTCGAGGCCGCTTGTGGTATTCTGCATGACCATGGTTGGCTAAAGGCAGAGGAAGTCCGAGGCGAAACAGGCAGGCCGACTGTCACTTACACCATGAACCCCAAAGCAGCTAAAAAACCTGCCGGAGGCTTACCTACCCAAGTGTCAAAAGTGCCAGAACCCCCTTTTGACACTTTTGGCACTGCCCTACCTAGCCCCCTGACAGAAAAAAAGCAGGCGGTGACAGCATGAGCAAGTGGCTTGCAAGACTAAAAAAAGAACCCAAAGAGGCCACCCATGAGCAAGTGCCAAAAGTGCCAGAACCAATCTGGAACGGCGGAACTTTAGAAACCGGTGCCTGCCACCAATGCGGGGTTATCACATCGGCCATGGTGACACGGCCTGATGGCTTTGCTGGCTGGTGCTGCCTTGAGTGCTTTGATAAGCGGGCCGCAAACGCAATGGCTGATGATATTCGGGAGAGGGCGAAAGAGAATCAGGGGCAACGTAATGACATTCCGCAGAAATCTGCAAAAAGTAAGCCAATAGATACACGCTCAGAAATAGCTAAAGAGCGGCAAGTAAGAAAACCTGATTCTGTGGTGCAGAAATCTGCACAACAAGATACGCCGAAGACCCGTGACGTATTAGCAAAAAAAGCCGGTGGTGAACATGATTGACGTTCGCCGATACCAGTACAACGCCGCAGAGGCCGTCTGGTGCATCTTAATTGATGGCCGGGTGCAACAATACTTCCGGACAGAGAAAGAGGCCAGAGAGGCAGCCAGTGAGTACAGCCACTTTGAACCACTGGATAGCGAGCAGCCGTGAATAGGCGACAGGCAGCCGTTGATGCCGAAAATAACACAGGAGAATGAATTATGATTACAGCAAGCATAACCGGGCGCATGGCATTTGAGCCGCGCCAGATACAGACAAAAAGCGGTAAGCCTATGACAACAGCCCGACTGGCTTGTGACGATGGCGAAGGGCATACGATATGGATAGATATTGTAACCTTTACCAACAATGCAGAATGGTTATCCAGAGCCACCAAGGGCGACCGGATAGCCGCTATGGGTACGCTGAAAATGAACGTCTGGACGGGCAAAGACGGCGAGGAAAAACAGCAGCTACAGCTCGTAGCGGATAACGTGATTGTACCAGCAGCGAAACCGCGCAAACCATCTGCCCAGAACCCACCAGCAAAGCCAGCGGCTAAGAAGGTGGCAAGCGATCCGTTTCAAGGTGGTACGGTGGATGAAGCCTCATTGCCTTTTTGAAAACAGTCGTGTGCAGGATTGCACCCAGCAGGAGACCGCTGACATTCTGGGGTGGAGTGTTACTAAGGTGAAGAATTATTCAGCTTTATCAAAAGTCACGGAGTTAGCATGGAGCGCGATAGTCACGGAAATCAACAGCGTGACCGAAGAAGTCACAAATGTGACCTTCACCGAAGGCATCCTCCGCCCCATCATTCCCCTATCAGAATCCCAGCAGCTTGACCTGGTGGAAGGCTTAATAAGCCAGAAGTACAGCAAGCAGGCATTCAAGAAAAGAGCAGAAGTATATCAGCAAAACACGTTCATCCAGTCGTTTGCAAGGCTGCAAAACACTGTT
Source organism: Mariprofundus sp. (assembly GCA_027019785.1). Lineage (GTDB taxonomy): Bacteria > Pseudomonadota > Zetaproteobacteria > Mariprofundales > Mariprofundaceae > Mariprofundus. The sequence continues at coordinate 18,737 of JALUWF010000399.1, forward strand.
CCTACAAAGCTAGCCATGCACACGAGAGCCTCGCCAAAGCCTCCAGCACATCGGCAAGGACAGCGGCAACGGTGCTGGCGAAATGCTGAAAGCTACTGAATTGGCGAAGGGTAAATTGAAGCAGGGTGACAAACTCCCGCAGTCAAGTGAATCTACCACGGGCAATCCCAAGCTATCCGAAATAGGCATAACAAAACAGCAGTCGAAATCAGCGTGCCGAGATTGCCATGCTGAAACGACCGTCAGCAACCAATCAGCAAAAAAAGATAACGCGGCAGGTGTGGCATGGTGAAGATATTAGGCATGACCCTTGCTATGAGAACCGGCGGCTTATCCCTTGCTAAAGGTGGGGAGCCTTCCCTATTTACGGCTTATATTCACGCAGTGGTGGGGAATAATTATTTTTCACCTTTTGCGTATAGAGGTGAATTATGATAACAGCAAACGTAACAGGAAAACTGGCCTTTGATGCCAGGGTATTAAAAACCAAGACGGGAAAAGCGATGACCAGCGCACGCATGGCCTGCAATGACAATGATGGTGCAACCCTATGGGTTGATCTGCTCGCATTCGACTTGAACGCTGAATGGTTGAGCAGGTGCGCTAAGGGTGATCGAGTCAGTGCAATGGGAACCTTGAAGCTGAACCAGTGGCAGGACAAGAGAACTGGCGAAAGCAAAGAGTGCTTACAGTTGGTGGTGGATAATATGTTATCCAATGCGCCTAAGCCGAGGAAGCAATCCAGCCAGAAAACAAAAACTGCACCAGCTTCCAAACCGGTAGCAACCCAACCGAGTGACCCTTTCAAGGGTGGCAGTGATATTGACGAAAATGCCCTGCCATTCTGATATGCAAGGCATTGTCAAAACGCCGTAGCGGCGATTGTGCGGCTTCAATAATGGCAGCCGGTAGCCACTGATACCGAATTATCGAAACAGGAGAACTCAATATGACCAATCACAACAATGACCCCTTATGGCAGCAGGCAAGCAGCTTTGCCAGTGAGCAAGTTACCGCGACCATGCGAACCAAAGGATTGACCGGCGACGAGCAGCACAAGAAGCACACCGAACTACGAGATGCGGAGTACACCCGCCTGATGGATGTTAAACGCGCGGAAGTGAAAGAGCGTGTGCGAAAGAAATCGCCGGAAGAAATCAAGGCGGCACAGAAGGCGCAGAAAGCAGCGGATGAAGTCCAGCGGCGAATTGTTATTACACAGCAGAAAGCGCAGCAGGAACTTGAAACCATCCGCATGAATAGTGCAAAGCTGCTTTTTGAGATTGACCAGCAGCTTGAAGAAACGATACCACTGGTGCTGGCAGGCTTACTGCCTGAAGCCGAAGAAACCGCATCGGTAATGGAACGCATAAAGCTGGAAGCGCGTCAGAGGGCTGCTATCACTTTGAATAGCCGTGAGAAACAGCAGGCAATGGATGCAATCATTGCCAAGGCAGTCGCCGATGAATGAAAAAACGAGCCTTGAGCAGGCAATAGCTGCAGATCGGCAGGCCGCAAGGTATGAGAACGAAGCACGAGCAGGCAGGCCGGAAAGTGACCGGTTTGCCAGCCGGTATAGGCTAACCGCTGCGGAACTGATGGCCGTTGACCCTCAGACACTTGAACTGCAATCCGGGGAGTTGATGCACAACCCCGGCAACCCCGATGCTACTTGTTGTAATCCACTGTCTGAAGCACCAGATCAGGCGGCGGTGCAAGCCTCACTGGATAGAACGAACCTGACTGGTAAAGCGGATTGTGCAGGCATGGCCTTGGATGCTGCCAATTCAATCGGTGCGACAAATAGCCTTGAGCGGATGCTCGCTCACCAGATGGCCGCTTGTCATAAGGTGGCCTTTGAACTCATACAGGAGGCCGGTTCAGTCAAACTGATGGATAGCAACTTAACGAGCATTATTCAGACGCGGAAGATAAATGCAGCCAGCCGAATGATGCAGACCTTCCAGCAAGGCATGGTTGCTCTGCAAAAGGTACGCACCGGCGGTAAACAAACCATGGTGGTTCAGCATGTGAACGTGAATGATGGCGGTCAGGCCATTGTGGCAGGGGGCAACAATGGAGGAGGGGGTGGCAATAAATGACGAAACCCCATGCCAGTGGATTCACAAACACTTTTCAATGCGGAGCGCACGCTCGAACTACTGGGGAGCCTTGCCGGCAACCCGCTATGAAAAATGGCAGGTGCAGGCTCCACGGCGGCAAAGCTACTGGCAGGCCTGTCACCCATGGGCAGCGTACAAAGAAGGCGATTGCACGCCGAAAGGAAATTGCCGCATTAAACAAGGAAATGCGGAAACTCATTGCTATGATGGATTGACGAAAGAACCGCCTCCGGGGTCGATGCCAGAGGCGGTCAGCCGCAAGTGTAGCATGGTGGTTGTCGGCTATCACCAACCCCAGCCAAGAGAGGCCGCCCGTTGTGGCGGTTCTTTTTTGTTGCGGTCAGATATGCGCGAAATCATGCCGCAAAACACAGACAGAGCACAGATGCACAAAACAAAAGAGCCACCCGAAGGCAGCTCTTTGAAGTTTTCCTTATGTATTAAGGGTTTATATGGTGCTCCCTGAGCGATTCGAACGCCCGGCCTTCTGATTCGTAGTCAGATGCTCTATCCAGCTGAGCTAAGGGAGCCTGTTGTTGCCTCTTACGAAGCGGGCCGAAGCGTAATACCTTTCAGCCAAACTTTCCATTCCGGATCATCCATGCCGAACAATTCCGGAAATTTCGCAAATAACCAGCCGCGATAATGCACCTTGCCATCCCGACTGATCTCAACGAAGGCGGCGGGATTATCCACATTTTCATCGTTGATAAAAGCATTGTTTTTAATTCGCAACCCGGAAGCCAGTCCGAGCAGCTGAATATCCCAATCACTGACGCCGGTTTTTTCGCCCATCGCCAGGTTGGTGTGAACCACTTTTGTCGTACTCTTCTGCAACCAGACAACTTCAGCTTTTCCCAGCTGCGTTACCGCCCAGTCAGGCAATGCGTTTTTTATCGCACTACTGCCGTGCGGATCATCAGGCGCTTCAAGCGGCAACTGCCACTGAATCTGTTCGGGTTTCTGTTGCTCGCAGGCGGACAACATCAACAGCGCAATGGCGATAAACGCTATTTTTTTCAAGCCAGCTCCTATTTATCCACCCGACATGGTCACACTCAAACAACTGCTTTTAAGAGCCTGGCGAGTCCATACATAGCATTGTTACTTACACCGAGAAGGATTATTCGGGGCTCCTGCCCCTCACCCCTTCGGGGCCGTCGCTAAAGTGACGAACGGCCAGCCTTGAGAGGGATTGATTCGGGTCATCCATGACCCTCACCCTGCGGGCGGGCTAATGCCCGTCCAATTTCACAATCCTGTGAAATTGTCGAACCCGGCGAGGGTTCTCTCGCCCTCTTTATCCACATTTTATAAATAGGCGGCAGAGCCGCCTATTTATAAAATGGCGGAGAGAGAGGGATTCGAACCCTCGATAGGTTTTAGCCTATACACCCTTAGCAGGGGCGCGCTTTCAGCCGCTCAGCCATCTCTCCGTATCAATACCTGATGAAGTCGTAAAAAGTCCATCCGTGGCCTTTTACTCCACGGAAAGCGAAAAATGTGATTTTCACTTTCCTTACCTGATTGTTCATGCGCAACTGGCGGAAGGGGTGGGATTTGAACCCACGGAAGTGTTACCTTCGCCGGTTTTCAAGACCGGTGCATTCAGCCGCTCTGCCACCCTTCCAGTCGCTACGTTCTCGCCGCCATCTGGCGACCGGGGCGAACAATATCATGCAAGGTATGCATGGCAACATTTATGGCGATTAGGGAAATACTGTTTTAGTGATATTGTGCAACTTTTGTTGCAGGGGAATACTCATTTGGTCAACAGACCTCCTCGGGGCATCTCGTCAGGCCCATGCAATTCAAACAGCAACACAAAGCAAACAGAAATCATGACAATCACAAGATAATCAAACAGCATGAACCCGTCGAAAAACATAGCCATGACTGATGGTCGTCATCATCATCCGGTGCTTACGTTTCCGATGATTCCAGGATCAGATACCATGCGGAGCATCCGCTCCCGTGACAACAACATCAAGCGCAGGGTGAATACTCAGGCAATGACACAAAAACGGCAGATCGCCACTCCGGAGGCTCGGCAAGATAACAGCGCTGGCGAACAGAATACGTACAGCACTGAATATGTGGAAGTGGCTGTGTTCTCTCCGCTTGCCGGCTCCTTCACCTATCGCTGGCCGCAATCGCTGGGCATCCCGACCGTCGGCATCCGCATCCGGATTCCCTTTGGCAACGGCAAGCGTTCAGGCATTGTGCTTGGCACCGTTTCAGAGCCGGCGGCAACCATCAAACTGAAAACCGTGGCAGACAGGCTGGATACGGAACCACTGCTCAGCGGCCTCAGACTGCAATGGATGGAGCGGGTGCAGCGCTACTATCTGGTTCAACCGGGAGAGCTGTGGCGCAGTGCGCTGGGCTGGTCGATGCTGGACGATATTCGTAAGTTCCGTTGCCTCAACCGGGAAGAGTTAAGCCGACTTTACCCCGCACTGGCGAATATATTTCATTCCCGTGCCGCCATTTCGATGAAGACCATCCGGCAACGCGCCACAGACAAGAGCGGCATCCACCACACAGTCAGGAAGGCATGCAGGGATGGCTTGATGGAAGAGATCCGGACTGAAGCTGCGTGGAACATATCTGCATCCGACTCGCACGCCAAAGCTCCGAGGCCGACCACTATGCAGCAACAGGCCATCGCTGCCATCACAACCGATCTGCACCGCTTTCACCCGTTTCTGCTGTTCGGGCGCACCGGCTCCGGCAAGACTGAAGTTTACCTGCAAGCAGCCACTACAGTGATTGCCGATGGCGGGCAGGTGCTGGTACTGGTGCCGGAAATCGGCTTGACGCCACTGTGGCTGGCGCGATTGCGGCAGCGATTTAATAAAACTGCGCTGTGGCATTCCGCCATGACCGCCAAAGAGCGCCTGATAGTGCGCGAACACCTGACTGAAACGGAGATCCTGATCGGCACCCGCTCCGCCCTGTTTCTGCCTCTGCCCCGATTAGCCATGATCGTCATTGATGAAGAGCACGATGCCAGCTTCAAACAGCAGGAGGGTATGGCCTATTCCGCCCGTGATATGGGCGTGCTACTGGCGCAGCAGTTGGATATCCCCATTGTGCTGGGCTCGGCCACGCCAAGTCTGGAGAGCTGGAACCAGGTCAAGAGCGGTCATTATCAGCGTCTGAATCTGCCCAGCCGGATACAGCGGGATACGGCTTCCATCGCCTCCAAAGTTGTCGATATGCGTGGCGTGGAGAGCCCTGTATCCGAACATCTGCTCACTGCGCTGCAACAGACATTGAAGGCGCATGAACAATCGATCCTGTTCCTCAATCGGCGCGGTTATGCGCCGGCGCTGCAATGTACCGCTTGCGGCGATGTGCCGCAGTGCCCCGACTGTTCACTGCGATTAACACTACACCGCAAGGTGTCTCAGTTGCGCTGCCATAGTTGCGGTTTTCGTCGCCGGACGCCCAAGACATGCGAAGCGTGCGGCGAAGCCGCATTCCTGCCCCTGGGTGAAGGCACTGAAAAACTGGAGGAGTGGCTATGCGAACATATTCCGGAGTTGCGCTTTGCCCGCTTTGACCGTGATGTGATTACCAGTCATGCGCGACTGGAACAGACATTGACTGCATTTGAGCGGGGTGAATTTGACTGCCTGATCGGCACCCAGATGCTGGTCAAGGGACACGATTTCCCCAATGTTACACTGGTTGGCGTCATCAATGCCGACCTCGGCGTCAATCTGCCCGATTTTCGGGCTGGTGAGCGCTGGTGGCAGCAGATGACCCAGGTCACCGGCCGAGCCGGGCGCGGCACGAAAGCCGGACGGGTGGTGATTCAGACGCGTATGCCGGAAGCGGACTGGTTTGATCGCATTGATGAAACGCAGGCCGAAAGCACGCTCGATGATGAACTGAAACTGCGGGAGATGTTATCTTTCCCGCCCTTTTCCCGCTGGGTGCGGGTGGTGTTCTCATCACCCCGACTACAACGCGCTGAAACGGTTGCCACTGCGTTTGTACGCCGCTGTCAGGATATCAAAGTGTTGCAGATCACCGGGCCGATGCCATGCCCGATGGAACGCAAGGCGCGACAGTATCGTATTGAAGTATTGCTGAGGGACAACACCAGAAAACTGTTACCGTGGGCGGTGGCGCCTGTATTTAATGCCGTGACGCTGCCGCGCGATGTACGCATCCGCATTGATGTCGACCCGCAGGATATGATGTGACGAAGAAGTTAAAACCATAAAAACCAAACACTTCTCTCGCAAAGCCGCAAAGAACGCAAAGAAATCAAAATCGGAAATCGATATTTCGCTGGTTATGCCCTGGTATTGATATTAAACAGACGCTCGTGTTCTTCGAGTGCATAACGATCCGTCATGCTGGCGATGTAGTCGGCGATAATTCTGGCCAGCCGTTCAGGGCTGAGGGATTCTGATGCTCTGGCTATTGTCATCTCAGCCTGCTGATGGGGCGGCAGCATGGCCGGCGTATGCAGATAGACATCAAAGATCTCCCGAATCACCCGTTCGGCCTTGTTCGCCATGCGGGCGACGCGATAATGGCGGTACATATGCCGGTAGAGGAATTTCTTCAGTTCGCCATTCATTTTTTTTCCGGTCTGTGAAAAACCCACCAAAGGCTGTCGTGCCGCCCGCACATCTGCGAAATCAGCTACGCCGGCTGCCTTGATGCGGCGGGATGTCTCTTCGATCACATCAATAATCAAAAAGTTGATCATGCGACGTACGGTTTCATTGACTTTCAATCGTTCATCCACATCAGCAAACAGTGATTCCACCTCTGCATAAAAACGACCGAACAGTGCCAGTTGACGCAAATCCTCAATGCCCAGCATGCCAGCCCGGAAACCATCATCAATATCATGATTGTTGTAGGCGATCTCATCAGCCAGGTTGCCGATCTGCGCCTCCAGCGGCGGCTGCTCATGCAGGTTAAAACGGGCCAGATCACGATTGGACGGGGTATCGTAGGCGGAATGGTGTTTGACGATGCCTTCACGAGTTTCATAACTGAGATTCAGACCGGGAAACGCCGCATATTTATGCTCCAGTTTTTCGACAATACGCAACGACTGGCGGTTATGCTCAAAACCGCCGTACGGCTTCATCACCGCATTGAGCGCATCCTGACCGGAATGACCGAACGGGGTGTGACCCAGATCGTGCGCCAGCGCCACGGCTTCGGCCAGATCTTCATGCAGACGCATGGAACGGCAGATCGAGCGGGCAATCTGGGCCACCTCGATCGAGTGGGTCAGGCGGGTGCGATAGTGATCGCCCTCATGATTGACAAATACCTGGGTTTTATACTCAAGACGACGAAAGGCGGTCGAATGTATGATGCGGTCGCGGTCGCGCTGATAGGGGTTTCTGTGTTCAGATTCTGCCTCTTCATGCACCCGTCCGCGCGAACAGGCTGTGCGGCAGGCATAACTCGCCAGTGTCGATTCATAGGCATTTTCAGGACAGTTTTTTTCAGGATAAATTTTTTCAGCCATTGGCTGCGGCCATCATAGCTAACGCCTCAAGCGCCGCGGCTCTCGGATCAGGCGCTTGCAGGATCGGACGGCCCACCACCAGATAATCGGATCCCCCGGCAATCGCCCCGGCCGGATCGGCCACGCGCTGCTGATCCTGCAAAGCCTGATCACCCCAGCGAATGCCCGGCGTCACGGTCAAAAAACCGGCGCCACAGGCCCGTTTGATCGCCGCCGCCTCATGCCCGCTACATACGACGCCGTGCAAGCCCGCATCCTGCGCCATTTTTGCCCGTCGCAATGCCACCTCACGGGCCTGATCTGACGGCATCGGGTCGCTGGTTAACACGGTTACTGCGATCAGCTTCATCTGCGGGAATGACGCTGCTGCTCCGGCTGCAGATGCCAGCATTTGTTCGCCACCGCCGGCATGCACATTGAGCATCTCCACGCCGAGCGCTCCGGCGCTTTCCACCGCCTGAGCCACAGTATTGGGAATATCGTGAAACTTGAGATCAAGGAATACGCGGTGTTGACGTCTGATCGCCGCCACCAGTTGCGGCCCTTCCGCCACGAACAGGCGCAAGCCAATCTTGAACCAGCCCACCGCATCGCCAAGCCTGTCGCGCAGCGCCAGCGCATCTGCTGCATGCGGGACATCCAGCGCCACCATCAAACGGTTTTTCATCACCCTCTCCCCGTCCATCACCATAAGTCCGACAGACTCCTAGACAGTTTCATCGTGCTTCGGATGCAGCGTGCCCCAACTATGGCACTGGGGGCACTGCCAGCGCATCTCCACCACTTCGACGCCACACTGCTCACAGGCGTAATTTCTGGCTGTCTTTCGCCATTTCCGTGCGAAGCGGGTATGGGGATCGGAATCATCACCCAGTATGGCATGCAGACGCAGCGAATGACGCAGCGAATGCGGTTCAAAACCCATCTCATCACAGATCTGCCGCGCCGCGACTGCATTCCGCTGCCGGGCCAGAGCTTCAATCCAGCCCAGCATCAGTTCAGCATCATGGCGTTGCTGCCATAACTCATGCAACAGAGCGCTGCCCGACTGACGATAAAATGTTTCATGCCGAAGCAGTAATGGAATAACCAGGGGAAAGTGTTCGCTGGCCTGTTGCCATAAACTTCGAATGCCGGTCTGCGCCGCACCCCTTTGATCTTCCTGCAGGGCCAGCTCGATTTCCACCAGACGCGCTGGCGCGCAGGCCACGTCCAGCTCCAGTGCTCTGGATGCGTATGCGCTCGCCTCTTCTCTGTCGTCCTGCTGATAACATTGGCGAGCCATTTCTGAAAACAGGTAGGCACGATGGGAACTATATGATGCATTACGCACCCGCTCCAGACGCGATAGCAGCTCTTCCGCCGCCAGCCATTCGCGGCTCTGTTCACGGATTCGCAAACTGGCTTCCAGCGCTCCGGCATGATCGGACTGAATATCCAGCGCTTTCTGATATTGATACAGCGCCCGATCCAGCAATCCACCGGTTTGAA
>JALUWF010000400.1 GCA_027019785.1 Mariprofundus sp.
AGCAGCCGCTACTCAACCACTGGCGCTTGCCGGATATCCCGAATCAACACGGATTTTTTCAGCGCTATATTGAGCAACCGTTGTCGAAAAAAACAGGGCCATCAAGAATTTTTGTGATTATCAGCGATGCCATGCGTTATGAAGTGGCGCATGAGCTGGCATCGGAGTTGGGAAACAGATACAGATTCAAGGCGACAATGGGTTATCAACTGGGCGTGTTGCCCAGTTATACAGCGTTGGGCATGGCAGCGCTCTTGCCTCACGATGATCTGGCTTACCGGGATGGCGGCGCAGAGGTGCTGGTGGACGGTAAACGCACGTCATCACTGGAGAACAGGAAGAAAATATTGGAATCCAGGCAGGCAACGGCAATCAAGGCGGCTCAATTACTGAAGATGAAGCGGGAGGAAGGCCGGGCATGGATTAAACCATGGCAAGCCATCTATATTTACCATGACAGGATTGATGCGACAGGCGATACCGCTAAAACCGAAGAACAGACATTTCAGGCTGCAAGAGAGACAATTGATGAAGTGGCAGCTCTGGTGCGTTACATCATCAACACGTTGAATGGATCGCAGGTGATTGTAACAGCGGATCATGGATTCCTGTTTCAGCAACGTCCGTTGGATCAATTGGATAAAAGTGCTTTGGAAGATAAACCGGAAGGTGCGCTTGTGGCGAAGAAACGTTACTTGCTCGGGCGTAACTTGCCTGAAGCCACGAATGCATGGAAGGGATCAACAGGTATCACGGCCAAGGCATCCGGGGATATGGATTTTTGGGTGCCGAAAGGTGTGAATCGTTTTCACTTTGTCGGAGGCTCGCGTTTTGTGCATGGTGGCGCGATGTTGCAGGAGATTATTGTCCCGGTGTTGAAGGTTGAGGAGATGGATACTGAGAAGGCTCGCAAGAAAAAAGCGCAGCCGGTCGGCGTTCAATTGCTGGGCATGAATCATCGGGTGGTAACGCACAGGCATCGCTTCAGACTGTTACAAATGGATGCGGTCGGGAAAGATGTTTTACCGGTTACCTTGCAAGTGGCTATCTGGAATGAAGACGAAGCTGTCACGCAGTTAGAAACCGTGACTTTCAACAGCGTATCAGGCGATATCAATGAACGGGAAAAATCAATATTTCTGACCTTGAAAGGGCAGGAATATCCGCGTGCGCAATACTATCTTGTGCTCAGGGATGCTCAGGCAGGTGTTGAAGTCGGACGTTACCCTGTGACGATAGACCTCACATTTTCCAGTGATTTCGATTAGGAGTGTGTTATGACACAGGAACTGGATAAAAAACTGGCCGGGAATTTCTCCGGAAAAATTGTACGTAAGGATTTAACCAAATTATTGAAGGAAGGGGCGAATGTTCCCGTTTATGTGCTTGAGTATCTACTGGGCATGTACTGTTCATCGGATGATGAAGCCACGATTGAGGATGGCTTATTCAATGTAAAACGTATTCTGGCAGAAAATTATGTGCGCCCTGATGAATCTGAAAAGGTGAAATCCAAGATCCGTGAACGGGGTAGCTATAAGGTCATCGACAAGGTGACGGTTCGCCTCAATGAGAAACGAGATGTGTATGAAGCACGGCTGTCTAATCTCGGGGTAAAGGGTGTGGAAGTCTCCAGTCAGCAGGTTAAACAGTACGAGAAACTGCTGGTTGGTGGCATCTGGTGCATTGTCTCCATGGAATATTTCTATGAAGAGGGTCAGAAAGGCTCTCCTTTCAGCGTTAGGGAGATGAAACCGATCCAGCTTGCTAATATGGACATGGAGAGTCTGTTTGAGGGGCGCAGGAATTTTTCATCGGATGAGTGGATGGATGTGCTGATTCGGTCAACCGGTATGGAACCTTCAGTGCTGGATGGACGGGTGAAATGGAACCTGTTGGCACGCATGATCCCCTTTGTAGAAAATAATTATAATATGTGTGAACTGGGCCCAAGGGGTACGGGCAAGAGCCATATTTATAAAGAAGTAAGCCCGAACAGCATCCTTGTATCCGGTGGGCAGACCACAGTGGCCAATCTGTTTTACAATATGAGTTCCAGACAGGTTGGGCTGGTCGGTCTTTGGGATGTGGTGGCCTTTGATGAAGTAGCAGGCATTCATTTCAAGGATAACGATGGTATCCAGATTATGAAGGACTATATGGCTTCGGGCTCCTTCTCCCGTGGGCGTGAATCCATTAATGCACATGCATCCATGGTGTTTGTGGGTAATATCAATCAGAGCGTGGACACGCTGGTCAAAACCAGCCATCTGCTTGCGCCGTTTCCGGAAAGCATGATTGATTCGGCATTCTTTGATCGCTTTCATGCCTATGTGCCTGGCTGGGAAGTGCCCAAGATGCGACCGGAGTTTTTCACTGACAGGTACGGATTTATTGTAGATTATCTGGCGGAATTCATGCGAGAGATGCGCAAACGCAGTTTTTCGGATGCTATCGACAAGTATTTTAATCTGGGCAAGGATCTGAATCAGCGTGATACCATTGCTGTACGCAGAACGGTGTCGGGTCTGCTGAAGCTGCTTTATCCGCATGGTGAGTTTGATATTGAGGATGTTCGTCCCTGTTTGCATTACGCCATGGAAGCCCGTCGAAGGGTCAAGGAACAACTCAAGAAGATCGGCGGCATGGAATTTTATGACGTACACTTCAGTTATATCGATAAGGAGTCACTGGAAGAACGGTTTATCAGCGTGCCTGAGCAGGGCGGTGGTTCATTGATCCCGGAAGGTGATGGAAAACCCGGTGTGCTCTATACAGTAGGCACGGGCATTAGCAGTAAGATGCTGGGCCTCTATCGCCTGGAACTGCAAATAACTCAGGGAAACGGAAAGTTAAGCCTGTCCGGTTTCGGAACCAGTTCAGTAGCAAAAGAACCCATCAAGGTCGCCTTTGATTATTTCAAGGCCAATATCAATCGCATTGCGGCTTCAATCAAGGTGATGGAGCATGATTATCACCTGCACCTGATTGAGTTACATCATACCGGATCGGTAAAATCACTAACATTGCCAGGGCTGCTTACCTTTGTGTCCGGTGTAATGAATCGCCCACTGCAATCACAAATGGTTGTGTTGGGAGATATGAGCCTGGGCGGCAATATTGTGCCTGTCGAAAACTTGGCTGAATCGCTTCAGGTGGCCTTTGATGCCGGAGCCAAGCGTATCCTGATGCCCATGAGCAGCGTGCGGGATATTCCTACGATTCCAGGTGAATTATTTGCCAGATTTCAGACCAGTTTTTATGCCGACCCGATAGATGCCTCCTTCAAAGCCATGGGACTGGAGTAATGTTGTATGGGGACAGCGGATGAGCTGAAACAGAAACAGCGGGCGTTGCGCGAAGGCTTTCCGGAGAACCTGGGGCTTCGGGTGCATCGGGCGATCAGCTGGCTGATGCGGGCGGAGAAGGAACAGGATGATCCGGATGTGGCGTTTATTCTGCTCTGGGTCGCATTCAATGCGAGCTATGCGGAGGATGATCATTGAATACCTGAGGAAATTTGGCCACGCATCGCCAAGAGACATCGACAGTCTTCTATACAATATGTTGCCGGATATTTTGAGTCTGGAGCAAAAGAAAAACAGGGTCAAAAACCTATTGCAGGAAATGGCCAAAAAAGATCAAACTATTTACAACGCGGGCGTGCAGGTGGTGCCAGGTGGAAATTGAAGTTAGATTAAGTTTTAGCTTATTAAAGTCGTTTTTTAGCTTAATGATGAAGCCAACCAATTGTTAATACTAAGTTTTTATAAGATAACTTATATGGGAAAAAATCTTGGAAACAAAATGAGGCGAGATCGATATGCAGGATAAGATGATGCGGAATTACCCAAACACCCCTTGGAGGTCGCCGTTTTATCCGGTGGTTAATGACTGATGCTTGAGATGGCGATTGCCGATTTTTATGCAGTGAATGAGGCGGGGCTGGTGCGGGTCAGAGTGGTCGGGGATGACTACTACATCATCGGCGAGGATCAGATCGGCAGCGGTACAGCCTATACCCGTGAGGAGATCGAGTGGGCCGCCATCACCACGGTGTTCGATGTCGAGTATGTGGAGTAACGCGTTATGCAGTTGATTCGATGTACGCAGAAGCTTCAAGAGAAGCTGCCGGTGGTGGCCAATGATGATGTGGACATACCTCCGGCATCGTGCTGGCATGCCAATCTGATTCGGATTGAACACTATGATTGTTTGCTGATTACCCACGATATGACGCTCTTTTCATTATTTGTACCGGATGTGACCAGGCAGGATTTCCAACATTTTACGCCGTTGTTCGGCCAGACATTGTTCAAAGCCATGCGGCATTTTGATTTCAGCCAGACTCAGATTGAATACATGCTGGGTGAGGTGTAAGCGTGAGTTTTAGATTCTGGCGCAGAGTTCGCATTGCTCCGGGGTTGACGCTGAATCTGAGCAAGTCAGGCGGTTCGCTGTCGTTTGGTATGCGTGGTGCGCACTTCACTGTTGGCCCGCATGGCAAACGTGTGACTGCCGGCATCCCCGGCACCGGTCTGTTTTACACCAGTACATTATCTGGAACATCAAAACGCAGTGGTTCATCACCCGGCGATTCAGGTGACCGACTGACGTTGGGGTTCTTCAAGCGCCTTATAACCCCGGATGATGAGGAAGCCTTTGTCGATGGTTGTCGGGAACTGTCGCTGGGGAATGATGACGCGGCATTTAAGCATCTGCAGCAGGCCATACACCTTGCCGATGGCGCGTGGCTGGCCGGGTTTCTGGCACTGAAAGCAGAACATCTCGACCAGGCCGAACAGTATCTCAACATGGCATCTGATAAGCAGGAACGACTGGGTCATTATTTCTCCAAATACAGCCTGGAAGCGTCACTGAAGATGTCTGTGACCGATGAGATTTCTGCGCTGGTCGAACCTGATATGCGGGGCATCTTGCTGGGACTGGTGGAAATCTATCAGCAACAGTCGCGCTGGCACGATGCAATCCAGTGTTTGAACCAACTGCAAGCAATGGAACCGGATGACATCGTGGTAAAATTATCGCTTGCCGAATTGTTGCTGGCCGCGCATCCGAATGATCAGGAGATCTGCAAGAAAATTGTCGGGTTCACTCAGGGTATCGACAATGAAACGCCAACTCATGCCGCGCTGCTGCTCTACAAAGCCAGGGCGATGCGAGCTCTGGGACTGGCAGAGGCCGCCAAACAGGTGCTGACCATCGCCCTGCGTCGCAGGAAAGGTAGCAGTGATGAACTATTACACGCAATCCGCTACGACCGTGCATTGGCCTATGAACAGATGGGTCAGCACAGACGCGCCCGCAGCGACCTGGAGCGCATCTATGTCGAAAACCCGGATTATAACGATGTAGCCGGCAGGTTGGGCTTATAGATTATACGAAGTAAGAGATAAGCGATGGATAAATCGTATGTCAAGAAAAACCTCAGTTGTGGAATTCACAACTGAGGTTAAGCTGGCGTCCCCAACCGGATTCGAACCGGTGTTGCCGCCGTGAAAGGGCGGTGTCCTAGGCCGACTAGACGATGGGGACCTTTGGAACGCGGCGAAGATTAGCGAACGCTTTTGTTCCGTCAATCAAAA
>JALUWF010000401.1 GCA_027019785.1 Mariprofundus sp.
TCGATTGCTGCGGCTGCTGTTCATTACCCCCGATGTGCATCGCATTCACCACTCCATCATCAGAGCTGAAACCAACAGCAATTATGGTTTTAACCTGTCGGTCTGGGATCGTCTGTTCGGCACTTTCCGGGAACAGCCGCAACGCGGCCATGAAGGCATGGTGATCGGACTGGAACACCTGCAATCCGCGCCAACGCATCAACTGGGTTTTATGCTACGCTTACCGTTTGACGGTAATATTGGCCAATACCCGATACTTGCAAGAGAGGAGAAGTCGCATGTGTGATGAGCAGGTTAACCGCTGCGAATGCATCGGTAAAACCTTTGAACAGTTGAAAGCCTACGATAATTTTGAAGCGGCTCAGGCTGCCACACGCTGCGGTGTCGAATGCGGCGGTTGCGTGCCCTACATCAAACTGATGTTCGCCAGCGGTGAAACCGCTTTCGATATTGACGATCCGCGACTGGCCCGGTTCGAATAAATATGGGTACTCGTAACAACCACAATCTCTTGATCAGCCTGGCTGCTTTTGTGATTGTCGTGGCCGGCATGCAGGCTGCGGCCTCGTTACTGGTGCCCTTTCTGTTGGCTGCCTTTATCGCCATCATCTGCCTACCACCATTGAATTGGCTAAGCTCCAAACATATTCCGGCCTCAGCCGCCGTACTGATCATCGCCCTGACCATCATAGTAGCCGGCTTGTTGATTGGTGCGTTTGTCGGCTCATCAGTAGCGGATTTTTCTCATAACCTGCCGACCTATCAGGCACGTCTGCAAACCTTGACCGGCAATACCCTGAACTGGCTTGCAGGCCTCGGCATTTCCGTCTCGTCGAAATCGGTGCTGGCCGCGCTCGATCCCTCTGCCGCCATGGGCATGGCCGGCAAGTTGCTGGCCGGGCTGGGTAATGCGCTGGCCAATACGTTTCTGATTGTGTTAACGGTAATTTTTCTGCTCATCGAAGCAGCCGCATTGCCGCACAAGTGGCATGCAATGGGTCATGATGCACCGTCCATGCAGGGCTTTGAGCAGTTCATCAGCAGCGTGGGTTCCTATTTTTCGATCAAGAGCTGGGTCAGTCTGGTCACAGGCCTGTTTATTGCCATCTGGCTGGCTGTAATTGGCGTGGATTATCCGCTGTTGTGGGGACTGGTGGCGTTTCTGTTTAATTTCGTACCCAATATCGGCTCTATGATTGCCGCCGTGCCCGCCATTTTGCTGGCGCTGGTGCAACTTGGCGGCGGCGAAGCGCTGTTGGCAGGTGTCGGTTATGTGATTGCCAATGTGGTGATGGGCAATGTGGTCGAGCCGCGTTTTATGGGTAAGGGCGTTGGTCTCTCCACGCTGGTCGTATTCCTGTCTCTGATATTCTGGGGCTGGGTGCTGGGGCCGGTCGGCATGCTGCTATCGGTACCGCTGACCATGATTGTGAAACTGGCACTGGAATCGAACGAACAGATGCGGTGGCTGGCGATCCTGCTTGGCCCGGATACGCCAAAACAACCGACCGAATAGCATAAATGGAAATTCTATACCGTTGCCGCAGATGCAAAACAACATTCAGGCTGGATGAGCGCGAGCCATGCCTGTGCCCAAAATGTCACAGCACGCTGGCCGATCTGATTCAGCGCTTTTATTGATCCATTCCTTTCAGTAAATCCTTGAGACCTGCGAGCCCCTTGTAGGTCGAGTTACTTTCCTCTTCCCGCTTCACCGGCCCCTGTGCATCGGCTTCGAGATAACGTTGATGTTCATTATCGTGGCAATAGATGCACAGTAGTTCCCAGTTGCTGCCATCCGGCGGATTATTACTGTGATTATGATCTTTGTGATGTACGGTGAGTTCGCGCAACTGCTTACCGGAAAAATCACGGCCACAACGACCACATACCCATGGGAACAGTTTTAATGCCTGCTCGCGATAACTATCCGCATGATGCGTATTCATGAATCCTCTTCACTTAATGCGCCTTTCGGACAAATTGTTAGAATGCGATGTTCCATATCCAGATTAAAATCAATCATCGCTGCCCCCTTGCTGACCCGGCATCCTTCAAAGGCCATCGCTTGCCCATAGGATTGATAATGGCGTGATCTGTCACTCTATATCCATGGATAATGCCGTCCAGATCGCCGCGCATCCACCAGCTGAAATTGCTCATATCATTACACTCCCGGTAATCACCAGAAGTGCCATATTACAACCGTGACACATCCGCCAGATTCAGAAACAGGGCGCGCAAGCGGGACAGCAGGGCCAGACGATTGCCGCGTACAGCTGCATCATCGGCCATCACCATCACATCATCAAAGAAGGTATCCACCGGCGTTCTGAGCCCGGCCAGCACGCTGAGTGCGGGCGCAATGCTGGTTTCAAAATCGTCTGTCGATACGGCAGCCTGAAAATCAGACTCTGCTTGAACCAGCCCGTTATAGAGCAGCGTTTCAGCAGCTTCGCTGAATAGAGTGCTATCCACTATACTCGGGATGACCTCGGCTTTTTTCAGGATATTGGCGATACGCTTGTTGGCGGCAGCAATAGCCTGCCCCTCTTCGGAGGACTCAAATCCTGTCAGATGACGGGCAATCAATGCCTCGCGATACAGGGAACGTGTTTCAGACGAGTTCACGGCAGCATCGATGGACGTTCTGGAGAAGCCCAGGTTGCTGCTCAGCCCCAGCAAACGTTCGATCACAAAGGCATATACTTTCTCTTTGGTCTCATCGGCAATGGCGATGGTGACACGCTGCTGATTCCACTGTTTGGCGGCTTCATCAATCACTTTTTTCAGTGTCATATCAATCGGCTGCTTCGTATCTGCCAGCAGGCGAATCAACCCGATGGCAGCGCGGCGCAGACCAAACGGGTCGGCGCTGGCAGTCGGGATGCGACCAAGGTGGAAATAACCCAGCAGTTTGTCGATACGTTCAATAATACCGATAGCGCGGGCGATGCGATTTTCAGGCAAATCATCGTCGGCTCCAGCCGGGGCATAGTGATGCTCAATGCCGGCAGCTACGGCATCGGTCTCTCCATCCATCCGGGCATAAATACCACCCATATAGCCTTGCAATTCAGGGAATTCGCCCACCAGACCGGTAGTCAAATCAGATTTACACAATAACGCTGCACGCTGGGCATCATTGGCATCCACACCGAGCGCTTTGGCATTATCGAGCACAAAAGCGCGCATGCGGTGCACCTGATCACCAACCATGCCAAGGCCATCCTGAAAAACGATTTCGGAGAGTTTTTCCACACGGGCATCGAGCGATGTTTTTGGATCACGGTCAAAATAGAAGGCGGCATCGGCCAGGCGTGCATTAACCACGCGTTCATTGCCATGTGCCACGGCAGCCGGATTTTTAGATGCAATATTGGCCACGGTGAAAAAGACCGGACTAACCTCGCCATCTGCATCATAAGAGGAAAAACAGCGCTGATGATGCTTTAATTCGATACGGCTGACCTCTTCGGGCAGGCGCAGGAAATCGTCGTTGTATCGCGCCGCAATGGCCTGCGGCCATTCGACAAGATCAGTCACTTCTTCCAGCAGCGCTTCATCGGCAACCAGCGTAACGCCTTCATGCTTTGCCGCTTGCGCCAGTTGTTCGGCAATCAGTGCTTTGCGCGCATCACGATCTGCACGCACATATTGCGATTCCAGCCAGCCGAACGGATCGTTTACATCTATCTCGCCTGTTGAACCATGCACGCGATGGCCACGACTCACAGTACCGGTTTTGACATCGGCAAAACTGAAATCAATCACTGCATCACCAAGCCGCGCCACCATCCAGCGAATCGGGCGAATAAAGGCATCACTTCGGGCTGCCCCATCCTGCCACTGCATCTGTTTCGGGCTGGGCAGTTTGCGCAGGATTCCAGGCATGGCCTCAGCAATAATTTCGGCGACCGGACGGCCTGCAACCGTGCGCACTGCTTTCATGTAGTTACCCTTGCCATCGCCTTTATCAGCCAGCTCAAAATCATTCAGCGACAAGCCAGACTTTTTGGCAAAACCATGCGCCGCACCGGTGGATTTACCATCGGCAAAAGCCACACGTTCCGGCGGCCCCCAAATCGTTTCCTCACGATCCACCTGCATCACAGGACAATTTTCGGCATGCAATAACAAACGACGCGGCGATACGCCAAGCCGGATGGAGTCAGGTGCTACGTTGGCATTTGCCAGTAATTTTTTTACCGCAGCTGTCAGCGATGCACCCATACGCGGAGCCACGCCGGCAGGGATTTCTTCAGTGCCGATTTCTATCAATAATGGATTCATATCGCTCATGCCTCAATACCCGCATAGGCACGCGACACAGTGCGTGCCAGTCCCCTTACCCGGCCAATAAAACGCTGCCGTTCAGCCACGGAAATTGCGCCGCGTGCATCGAGCAGATTAAAGGCGTGCGATGCTTTCATGACTTCCTCATAAGCGGGCAGTACCAGATTCTTTTCCGTTAAGCGTTTGCATTCGCCTTCGGCGTGGCCGAACTGTTCATGCAGCCAGCTGCTGTCTGCTTCATCGAAATTGTAGGTGGAGTATTCCACTTCATTGCGGTGGAATACCTCGCCGTATTTCACCTGCTTGCCATCTTCAGTTTCCACCCAGACCAGGTCGAACACATTCTCGACGCCCTGAATATACATGGCCAGCCGCTCCAGCCCGTAGGTGATTTCACCCGGCGTGCGTGGTAATTCCACACTGCCGACCTGCTGGAAATAGGTGAACTGGGTGATTTCCATGCCATTAAGCCAGACTTCCCAGCCCAGCCCCCATGCGCCAAGCGTCGGTGATTCCCAATCATCTTCGACAAAACGGATATCGTGCACTTCCGGATCAATACCAATGGTTCGCAGCGAATCGAGATAGAGTTCAAGGATATTATCCGGCGCCGGTTTGAGAATCACCTGAAACTGGTAATAGTGTTGCAACCGATTCGGATTTTCGCCATAACGCCCATCCGTCGGGCGTCGGCAGGGTTGCACATAGGCCGATCTCCAGTCCTTATCATCGAGCACGCGTAAAAAGGTGGCGGGGTGGAACGTGGCAGCCCCCATCGATGAATCATAGGGCTGCTGCACAACGCAACCGCGTTTGGCCCAAAAGTGTTGTAAGGTAAGCATCAATTCCTGAAACGTAAGCACAGCGACTCCCTGAGAAAGATCGGACGGCAAAGCTAGCCGCGCATGCCGTAGCTTGCCAGCAAAGCATGGTTTGCTTCTTGTGATATTCGCCAAACTTTCAAACGTGAAAAAGCCCCCCTTTACCTGTGGTTCCATCCTGGCTGCAGATGATTATGATGCCACACAATCAAATATTGGAGAATAGATATGCGCACATAGATCAAAACAATGACTGCCCTGCTGGCTTTGGGGCTGGCCACACCAGCAATGGCTGCTGGCGAACATTATGTCGGCGGCGGACTGGGTGCATTCACACTCGATAATGGTATCAACAGTGACACCGTATTTGGCGGTTATTTTATCCTCGGGCACCATTTTAATGAATATTTCAGTGCGGAGATCCGCTTAGGCGGCACGGCCAGCAGCGGCGATGGCGATGCCGTTGCCC
>JALUWF010000402.1 GCA_027019785.1 Mariprofundus sp.
TTTGGCCAGTCTGCATATAAGCAATTAACTTATCCACAGCTTGTTTGGTTGTCAGCGTTTCGCGTTCAGTTTTAGAAAACAAGAAAACCCGTTTGGCTTTTGGATCAAATTTAGCGGGCGTAGTATTGAGATCCTTAACTGCATCGATTAATTTCTGGGTCGGAACAATACAGTTTTCATCAGATCCAACGAATGGATTCGGTTCAACTCCTTTTAACATTGCAACCGGTTTCGGATGGCTATTAACGCGTCCAAAATTAATCAATTGTAGAGCTTCAAAAGCCTCCGCAATTGTATTTGGTGAGTCCACCTGGTCGTCAATCGTTATTGTAATTTGCATACAAGTTCTCCCATATTATGTAAAAAATATAACACTAATCGTGTCAGTTCTATTATCTTTTTAGATCGAGTTAAATACTAAATTATAGTAAGTATATGTGCCTCTAAAATATCCATAAATTTATCTAATGATTTACATCGATCGAGTTCGTCGATCAACACCTCGATTTGGGTTGGGTTATTGTCATAAATATTGAGACATAATGCTCCAGAATATTTAGTATAGGTATTGAAGTATTTTATTGATACTTGAAATGCACCAACTTTACAATCGAATTCGTAACCATTATTTTCGAACTTGAAACCGAATCCTTTAGGAATCCGCATCAGATATTCAAAGATTTGATTCTGCTTTTGCTGCATCACATCTCCATCAATAGTTTTGTCTCGATTTGAGCCATCCATTCAGCCCCTAAACTAAAGCATAGAGAGTATGTTCTTCAAGAGAACAAGCCCTCAAGAATGCTTCAGCCGAGGGTCACTGACAATAATCCCTTAAGAACTGCAAGGTTCCTCCATTTGTAGCTGTAGTATTGGGAATATAATTCTATACAACATCTCTCTAGGAGTACTTATATCGTGATACTGCGATAATTGATTACTTGAACTAATCATATATCCTCCCTTGAATTTGTAAAAATAATCAAGATTTTGTCCAGTTTCTTTGATATAAACATAGAACTTTGGGGAGTATATCATTTTGATCTCATCTAATGAAGCTGGGTTTGGGTCACTAATAATTGGAAAGAATTTATCAATCAGGTACTTAGGAGCATCTTTGTATGTTCCCTTAACTTCGAATTTGCCGTTTACATTTCTGTAAACTGAAGTCTTATTGAACCTATAGTAATCCGTAATCATAACATCATTATGAAACCTAAATTCCTTCTTAAGTATGACTTCTAATTCTGGAATCTTAGGATTAGATAATGGTTCACCTTTACATAATAATGAATCTTTTTTATATTCCAATATTTGAACATTATTTACATAGTTTAATACCCTACAAAAAATAACTATTTTAGACCAGGCATTTAATTCCCTTAAGAATCCTTCATCCATTTTTGTTGTAGTGGTACTTATGAATATTAATTTTTTCCTTTTATCTGAAATAGAATCCATTTCTTGTATGAATTCTGGGTGTGAATGTTGTAGGAGTATACGGCAAAGTGTCGGAAATGATGATCCGATGTCGAAATATATTAGCGGCGAGGTTGCCCTAATTCCAATACTACCTTTCAATGTATCTGCAAAATAATATGCATACCCTGAGTTAAATTTCTGTATATCCGGACACTCTTGTGCTAGAGTCGGATAATAATTAAATAATTGATCTAATATTGTATTAGTAAGTTTCAAGTTATCCTCCTCAATTCTATTATCTTTTTAGATGCATTGAAAAACAAAATAAAGAGGGCGCTTAAAGGTGCGCCCTCGTAAACCTTATGATTCAACTTTAATACGTGTAACATCGTCTAGAGTTCCTAAACATTCAACATTAGTACCATCATCATAGTCGTAGTTATAGTCGGTGGCATATATACATTCCCCATTATATGTATACCTGGATAGACATTCCTCGCCATAACGTTGGCAACATTCCAAGGTATATACCCCTTCATTATAGTCTACACATATGGCGGTTGTGCCATTTGACACCATAATAACTGGTCGTCCTATAAGCTGTTCACCGGTTACGGTGTCTTTAAATGCTTTCCTAATACTATACAACCAAGTAAGTGCAGCTGAACGGACAGTATCTGCACTAGCCTCAATTCCATCATATTCAAGTTTGAATATATTGGATTCAACAGAAATGTATATACCAAAATGTTCATGGATCTTAAATAATACCTCAGCATCTTGAAACCAATACTCCGTATCAGCTTGATCGTCTTCGAATGCATTTTGAATGAGTTTGTTAACAATATCAATATGTTCTTTAGTAAATTCGGTCATAATAATCTCCATGAAGCTTCGATTTAAGCAAGTCGAATTGACTCACTTTAGCTTCATTTCTATTATCTTTTTAGATCATGGTGAAAACAAAATAAAAATCCCCTTCCCAGTTACGGGAAGGGGAGAGAATTATACATATACTTTATGATATATCGATAATTGATTTCTCAGCATCATAAATGAATGCTAAGAATGTCAAATTCTTCATCTTCTTATACTCGATTGTATCCGCATATTTAGCGGCCAATGCTTGAATCGGAATGAACTTAATCTTCTCAGCAATCATTTCGAATATGGTTAAATAATCCATATTCTGTGTATATTGAAGAATCTCAGAAAGTTCAGCGTAGTCCTTACAAACAACACTATTATTTAGAGGCTGTATCATCGCTAATTGGCGGGAGACAGAATCTTGTGTGCTGAAAATAGTATTAAAAATCGAGACTACTAAGTCTACGATATGTTCTTCAGAGCTTCCACTCTCACTTTTAATACTGTCAAAATCGACTGATCCATTTACACTATTCGCTTGAAGTAACGTTATGAGGTTCCGCATACCAATCTTATGATTCGATATAACGAAATCTTTTAACTTAGTTTCGTCGAATTGAACTTTCTCGGTTTCTAATATAACTTTTAATCGCTTTTCAAACCCTTCGGTATTGTCACCTTTAAGCTCTATGCGATAGTTAAATCTTGAAACTAATGCAGGATCAAGTCTGGTTACATAGTTAGTTGTAGCGATGAATGAAGCTAATCCTTGGAATTTCTCCATTACATCACTTTTCAACTGTGTAATACTTTGAGGACTGATTCTATCCATTTCTTCGAATAAAACAATCTTCTTTTTCGATTTAACTGGTGATTTCTGCAACCAGCTAAATAGTTCATCCACTTCAGCAACAGATCTACTCCGCATCTTTTTAAGATCGTGCGGCGATTTAATCATTGATCTGATAAGGATCTCAGCTAATGCACTCTTACCTAGACCAGCTTTACCATATAACAGAATATTACCAGGAATAGATCCAGCTTCAATCCAACCCTTAACCTGATCTCGAAGGACTTCGGTTTCGAAGATATAATCTTCTACTACTTTCGGTTGGTATTTTGCATACCAGCTTAATTCTTGCATTCATCCTCCCCTTTGAGAATAGATTTAATCCTATTCCAGGTATTTGGCCATGATTCCAGCTCCATAAGAATACATGATATTGCTAATGCTCCGAGTATAAAAACTGCTACCCCTCCAAACAATACTATGAACCCAATCCCAACACCAATTGCAATTTTAATAAATGGTATATCGTAAACGAATACAGATATGATTGTACTTGTTAGTATAAGAAGGAGCAAAGTACCGTACATAATAATCGGTACTTTGCCGTTTAATATATTGAAAATAGCTTTAATCTTACTCATCTTAATTCCCCTTCAGTATAATTCGAAAGATTCCGATTATTGGTATTATGATTAGTAAAAAGCCTATGGACATAACCGGAAGTAAACTCAATTGCAGTTCAACTAATAATAACATTCCAACTACAATTGATAGTTGAAACAACCATAATTGCTCTTGACTACTCACGCTAACAATCCTCCTTTCTCGGTATAATATCAATTGATGTGATAATATCGACTTCAAACTTACCATTTCGATTATATCTATTCTTACTCACGTTATCAGCCCTCCTATATAGTCCACCGCCGTTTTATCCAATACTTTAATAGAACCTTCAATATCATTAATCTCTCTTTTAACCGATGCAGTATTTAATTGGGTTTCAATCAATTGTTTAATACTACCTTTAGATGCGGTTTCAGAGATATCACATTCATAAATCCCCCGGTTGTTATAGAAGGTTTTATTCTTATTGAATTCATTAATAATATCTTGCACTGTCGTATGTTGTGGTTGATAACAATCTCTAATAACTTGGATAATTTCGAGGTGGTGTAAACGGCTTTTCATTCCTTCTAGTTTCGCTTCAAGATTACCTCTCCATGCTTCAACCCATGCATTATATGAATTAAGTAATAAATCATCAATACTATGAGTTTCAACTTGACCTTGATTATTGACAACATTGCATTTAAAATTAACTCTGGCGGATACTGCACCTACGATTGTATTTATAAATGTGGTAGTTACAGATCCAAGTTTACAATGTACCCGAATTCGCATTTGACCTTTTGCAGATAGATCTTCAACTGCAATATTTTTAGGGTATTCGATATGCAACTTCTTTAATTTCGAAAATCCAGTTTCTGGATTTCTGGCATCCAATATATCGATATATTTATGACCAATTTTATAGTTTGGACAATACCAAATTTTACCGATACCAGTAGTTAGTAGTGATTCAAACTGACCTGGGGTATCTTCTGCCACAGTATTACCGTAACAATGTGGTTTGATAATTGTCGCACCTTTACCGGTTGTCAGTATTTCGTGTAATCTTGTAATTAGATCTATAAATTGATATCTCGGCATTTTAGTTGTTTCAAAACTAATACCTTGAGTAATTGTTGAAAATTCACCAGAACTCAATAACCCTAATGGGACTGGGCATGGTAAATGCAATGGCTCGTTTTCATTTTCTAATACTGCCCAAGGGACATGTTTAATATATTTAAAAGCCATATCTTCGATATGGGGTGAGGCTTTACACTCTGGATATCTATAAGCAGCTGCTTTAGAATCCTCTTCGTAATTCTGGCCTCCAAAGTTACCTTTACCTATAATA
Organism: Mariprofundus sp.; assembly: GCA_027019785.1. Classification (GTDB taxonomy): domain Bacteria; phylum Pseudomonadota; class Zetaproteobacteria; order Mariprofundales; family Mariprofundaceae; genus Mariprofundus. The sequence continues at coordinate 5,046 of JALUWF010000402.1, forward strand.
AACCCGCGATTAATTAGTGCGACCATAGTTCCGTATGTTGACATGTCTCCATGTGGGTGAACAGCCAATGCGGCACCAACGACTTTAGCACATTTAGTAAATTTGGTTCTTGCCATGGTATGCATGGCCATTAAAATTCTACGTTCAACCGGCTTTAAACAATCAACATTACCAGGAATTGCTCTGAATTGATTGATATATCTGCCATATTCTGCATATAAACATGGTATTGAGATTCTCAAGTTACTACTCCTTATGGCTTCATTGCAAGTTCGACTACTAAGTACCACGCGTATGGTGGAAAAAGAGCACATGCTGTCATCCAAAATCCTTTGGCAATTACTAACCCAGCTAACCAGGCAAGCCCAAGGGATAATGATGTTGAGGCATTTACGATGTATGTGATTACTCCCCGACCTGAAGGACGGGGCTTCCTGGATGCATTTACATGCATCTTCCCGAATCTCTACTCCGAAGAGTAGAAACGCAAGCGATTTGTTTATACAGTCTCTTTCCCGGCGGTCC
>JALUWF010000403.1 GCA_027019785.1 Mariprofundus sp.
GATCAATGGTGACGGGTGGATAGCAAAGCCACTCATAGGGAAGCGAGGCAGGAAGGTGGATATGCAAGAGAAGGAGAGATTCAGAGCATGAGTGAAACATCGTCAGTGCCTAAAGAGGCTAGACACGTTGAAATCATGCGCAATGCCACCAACCAGCGTACCGATGGCATCGAGTTTTTGGGCCTGATTAAACTCCGACAACAGCGTTTCATACTCGCTCATATCTTTCAGACTAACCAGATATCGCTCAATATCTCCATCTGCGCTCAGGATGGGAGATGCTGCTATAATGGCCGGAAACAGCCTGCCATCTTGACGCCGCTCAACAATTTTCCTGTCAAACACCGGCGTTGAAATAATTTTTCGCCATATCTCATGCGCCAGAGGCCACGCTCTGTCCGAGCCACCGAGCGGATTACTGCCGATAACATCCTGCGTGGCAAATCCGGTGATTTTTTCAAACGCAGCATTGGCATAATTCGCCCTGCCATCCGGATCAAACATTATAATCGCATCACTGGACTGATTCACAGCTGTGGATAGTGACCGGATCAACTTGTCAGATTCCCGCTGTTTGGAAATAAGCCGTTGATGCTCGACCAGTCGGCCTATCAGTTCAGGCATGGCATCGAGATACTTACCCGGCGTATCCTTTACGATATAATCGCGGGCATGAAGCTTCATGGCTTTGACAGCTACCGCTTCATCGCCCGCCCCGGTAACCATAATGGTGACAATGTCGGGATATTCGTTATCAATGACTTTGAGTACGTCCAGTCCACTCATATCGGGCAGAATATAATCAATGATGACCGCATCCGGCCTGTCTTCTGCAATAGCGCGCAGGCCCGATTGGCCATCTGCCGCCGTATGGACGGTAAATCCATATCCCCGCTCCAGCCGTCGCTGAATCAGCCGTGCTAATGCGCTATCATCTTCAATATAGAGGACTTGCATAATTCCGGATTCCCTCGCTGTTACGTTATACCATTACCCATAATATAAGAATGTTCATACAATATGCCACCTTAATTGTTAGCGCAAGGAATGCTCATGTTTTGTATAAAACATTACTGAGGGAGGTTAAAGCAATATTTATGCCTTGTTTCAAGTTGGTATCATCAATGCTACAATCTCTTCATCATGCACACGCAGGAATCATGAGAGTGATAGAAAAATCAAATCTTTCGCATACGCTATGGCTCAGAGCCCTGCTGGCTCTGAGTATACTTTTTGGCGCTTGGCTCAGTGGCTGCCAGAAAGCTGACAATGAACCCATCAAAATCGGCATTCTACATTCCTTGACCGGCACCATGGCTATCTCCGAAAAGCCGGTCGTCGATGCCACCCTGCTGGCCATTGAAGAGATCAACGCCAGGGGCGGTCTGCTGGGTCGGCAACTTGTGCCGGTGATTGCCGATGGCAAATCCGATGATGCCACGTTCGCCGCCGAAGCCAAACGCCTCATTACTGATGAAAAAGTCGCCGTGGTGTTCGGCTGCTGGACCTCATCCAGCCGCAAAACCGTCAAACCGATCTTCGAGAAAAATAACAGCTTGCTGTTTTATCCGGTGCAATATGAAGGATTCGAACAATCCCCCAATATCATCTATACCGGCAGCACACCAAATCAGCAGATTATCCCGGCCATTTCCTGGGTTGGCGAGCATTTGGGCAAACGCTTATATTTGATTGGTTCGGATTATGTGTACCCGCATATCGCCAATCGAATCATCACCATGCAGGCATCCATGCTCGGGCTTGAAATTGTGGGTGAATCATACTTGCCGCTGGGCTCAGGCAAGGTCGATAACATCATTGCTGATATCAAGGCCAGCCAGGCCGACGTCATCATCAATACCATCAATGGCGATACCAATATCAGCTTTTTTCACGCTTTAGCCAAAGCCGGCATGAGCGCCGCAAAGATGCCCGTGATGTCTTTCAGCCTGGGCGAGAGTGAACTCGCCGCCATGCCGGATAACCGTGACATGGTCGGCCACTATGCGGCATGGAGTTATTTTCAGGCTATTAAATCGCCACAAAACCGTCGATTTATTCAGGCATTCAAAAACAGATTTGGCCAGCACACCTCCATCAGCGACCCCATGGAAGCCGCCTATTTTGGTGTTCACCTGTGGGCACAAACCGTGCATGCCAATGCATCAACCAATATAGATACCGTATTAAAAGCACTGGAAATTCAGACGATTGATGCGCCCGAAGGCATCGTTGCCATTGATCCCGATAGCCATCATACATGGCGACCCATGCGCATCGGACAAATCAATGCGCAACAGGGCTTCGATATCGTCTGGTCATCAGAACATGCGATTCACCCGGAACCGTACCCGTTTCACATACTGCCATCCGATGCCCGAATCATGTTAAAAAAGCTGTATGACAGATGGGGCCATGCATGGACCGCGCCAGTCAGCCAGCATATGCCATGAAAATCATCGAGCGCATTCACAACCTGCCACTGCAACTGAAGTTGCCCCTGCTGATTAGCATCGCTGTAGTCCTGTCCGGTTTATCCATTTATTTTGTCATCACCGTGCAATACAAACAAGCGGTGATAGCTGAAGCTGTCAATCACTTGGTCACCATTCGTGAGAACAGGATTCGTGACATTCGGCTGCACCTGCAACAACAGATGTATAATCTTGATACGCTGGCCGCTCAACCAGTCATCAAGCGGGCATTGATCGAATATAAGCCTGCTGATTTCGGTAGCAGCATCACATCGCTATCCTATTTGAAAGCCGATAAGCTGCTTGGCAGTTATTTATCCTATTATCGTCAGAGATCCCGATATTATGATATGTTTCTGATTTCACCCGGCGGTGATATTTTTTATACGCTGGCCAAAGAGAGTGATCTGGGCACCAATCTCGTACGTGGCAGATATCGCGATACGCAACTGGCCAAAGTCTTCCACCATGCCTCCTTTATGCTACAACCTCAAATCTCTGCCATCGCCTACTACGCTCCTTCAACTAAAGCAGCAAGGTTTATGATCACGCCAGTATTTGATCACGGCAAAGTCATAGGATTTGTTGCCATACAAATTAATATTTTGGCCCTGAACGAGGTCATCACATCGCTAATTGGTCTAAAGCGAACTGGCGAAGTCGTTGCCGGTATTCTCCAAAGCAAAGGATCAGCCCTGCTCGTCGCGCCACTCAGGCATAACCCTTTAGCTGCCATGAATCAGACCATTAAACTGGGTTCTGAACGCGCCAGACCATTGCAGCGCGCGCTACAGGGTCGGGTGGGAAATGCTTCAGCCATTGATTATCACGGTATAAAAGTCGAAGCTGCCTGGGGATATGTGCCTGAAATAAACCTTGGCGTGGTTGTAAAAATAGACCGCGATGAGTTACTCCAGCCTGTGGCTGCGATGCAGCGCGCTGTCATCATTATCGTGGTGCTGATTCTGGCATTCACTATCCTGGCAGCGGCTGCATTGTCCCGCAGGATCACCATCCCCATTATAGCACTCAAAACCATCACCACACGCTATGCTAAAGGGCAATTTGACCTACGAAGCACACTCGATAGGCATGATGAAATCGGCCAGTTGGCGGCAGCATTTAATATGATGGCGGATCACATCAAAAAATATCACAATCAGATCAACAGGAAAAACAAGGAACTCAAAACCTACGGCGACCAACTGGAACAACGGGTTCAGGAGCGCACAGCCACGCTAACTGCCGCCAATGAGGAGATTAAAAGCTTCGCCTACATCGTTTCGCATGATCTGCGATCACCACTGGTCAATATGAGGGGCTTCACCGGCGAACTCGATTATGCGCTAAAAGAAATTACGAAAAAAATTGAGCCGCTTCAATCCGGCCTCAAAGAGCATGATCGGCAGGAGATGCAACGGCTGATCGAAGAAGATATTCCCGAATCCATGCAGTTCATCACTTCCTCTGTGGAGAAAATGGATCATATGCTCTCCGCCATTCTTACCCTGTCCCGGCTGGGAGGGCGTAAACTAAAAATTGAACCTGTCGATCTGCATGCCTTGTGCGATAACATCCTGGCTTCTCTCTCCTACCAGATCGAGCAATCACAGACGAAAATAACGCTTGGGGATTTGCCGGTCATTGAAAATGATCGCATGGTAATGGATCAAATCATGGGTAATCTGATTGGCAATGCCATCAAATATCTGCATCCGGATCACCCTGGCAGGATAAAGATTTATTCCGTGTCGTCTGATACAGGCATTACCATTTCGGTACGCGATAATGGCCACGGCATCCTGCCGCAGGAAGAAGAGAAGGTATTTCAAATCTTCAGACGCGGCGTACATCAGGATGTGGAAGGTGAAGGCATGGGCCTGCCCTATGTGCAAACACTGGTGCGCGCTCAGGGCGGCAGCATTGGCTTTGAGGCTGCGCCGGACTATGGTACGATTTTTTCCATATTTCTTCCCTTGCAGCATCAAGGAGTTGGAATCTGATGTTTTCAGGGGAGTTAATCATGAGCTTACAAAATGGCGGTAAAAGCGTAACGATTATTTTGGCCGAGGATGATGAGGGGCATGCCAGATTAGTGCAGAAAAACCTGCGCAGAGCCGGCATCAGCAATGCAATCCAATGGTGTCCGAACGGCAAAGAGGCGCTGGATTATATTCAGGGCAAGGATGAATTTGACGGCGATCCGCACAAGGCCAATGTTCTGCTACTGCTGGATTTGAATATGCCTGTGATGGATGGCTACCATGTACTGAAGCAACTGAAAGCCGATTCCGGAACCAAACGCATCCCTGTCATCATTCTGACCACCACCGATGATGTCAGAGAAGTCAAACGCTGTTATGAACTTGGTTGCAATATTTATGTCACCAAACCTGTAGATTATGATGGTTTCAGCAATGCCATCCGCGAACTGGGATTATTTCTGAGCGTTATCACTGTTCCGAACGGCAACTAACGCGGTGTGATTCATTACAACGGTACAACTAAACTCCATCAAAAAAACTATTTACACTTGTCTTTCACATCAGGAATAGCCGGCTGAATGCCGCTATGCTCCATGGCCTGATGCCACCACACACATAGTGACCACAGACCACTATATTGGGAATCTTTAACCCATCAATAGCGTACTCGAGCACGGCCAGGCAGTTCAGGTCGCTGGTCGCTCAGACAATGTTCAATTCACACCACATCAAACAGGCGCGCCCTGTTCTGCTTGCCCGGCCAGGATGACCAGATCGTCATGTCACGGACAACTTCCGGCAAGCTGAAAGATATAGTATTCGTAACTATTCCCGACCCTGTAGCAGGCACGCACTGCCTGTTTGCAAGTGTTGTGGAGGAGTGACAGGTGATTTAACTATAAAACGAATATCCCCCCTCTATAACAAGCCAGAGGTGATGAATATGAATGAATTAATGGGTTTTACAAAAAGGAGTAAATAGTGCCTGAACGAAAACATAAAATCCGTTGTCTGCCAACAGAATTTACAGCTCAACATGGTTGAAGAATCATAGATATTGTGATTTTATCACTATATTGATATTTCAATTTATCTTGTAA
>JALUWF010000404.1 GCA_027019785.1 Mariprofundus sp.
ATTCCATGTATTTTCTTCATATATACGGACATAATTCCTCCATATTCAACACAATATACAAGCACGGTATGGAGAAACAGTGTCCCGATTTAAACCGCGCGTCAACGAAGAATTCAAGTACTGACCAAAGGCTGTGAAGCTGATGATCAGGTGCATGTGAAGGCGACTCAACAGTACTGTTTACCTATTGCATGCCTACTCACATTCAGTGATATACGCACTCAAACTCGTTGGGAACCCACGATTAACCCGCCGACAGCGCCGCATATCGCTTGTTTTCGGCCACCATGCGCTCATATAGCTATTTTAGCACTGCCGCCGCCCGGCGAACAGGCTTCTTTGGAAAAAATCCGGCAAGGCGCTATATTCCGGCCACATTCATATTCAGGAGCAGCCAGTGAACAACAGTTTCGGCGCAAAATCCAGCCTTACCGTAGGCGATAAAACCTACACCTATTATGCATTGAAGGCCGTCGGTGACAGCGATCGGCTGCCCTTCGCCATGAAAATACTACTGGAGAATCTGCTGCGCCGCGAAGATGGCGACGTGGTTAGCCGTAGCGATGTCGAAGCGATTATTAACTGGGATGCGGCAGCGGAACCGTCCAAAGAGATCGCTTATATGCCGGCGCGCGTGCTGATGCAGGATTTTACCGGCGTGCCTGCGGTCGTTGATCTGGCCGCCATGCGCGATGCCGTGGTGGAGTTGGGCGGCAAAGCCGATCAGATCAATCCACTGGCACCGGCTGAACTGGTGATTGATCATTCCGTTCAGGTAGATGCTTTCGGTTCCGATGCAGCGCTGGGGATCAATGCCGATATCGAATTCTCGCGCAACCGCGAACGCTATAACTTCCTCAAATGGGGCCAGAAAGCCTTCGATAACTTTAAGGTCGTGCCGCCGGATACGGGTATTGTGCATCAGGTCAATCTGGAACATCTGGCCCGCACCGTGTTTGTCGATGCCAATGGTTCCGATAACGACGGCGTCGCCTACCCCGATACGCTGGTCGGCACCGACTCGCACACCACCATGATCAACGGGCTGGGCGTACTCGGCTGGGGCGTTGGCGGCATTGAGGCGGAAGCCGCCATGCTGGGGCAACCGGTCTCCATGCTGATTCCGAAAGTGGTCGGCTTTGAATTGACCGGTGCATTGCCCGAAGGCGCTACGGCCACTGATCTGGTGCTGATGATTGTCGAGCAGCTGCGAGCGCATGGCGTGGTCGGAAAATTCGTTGAATTTCATGGCGAGGGTTTAAATCATCTGCCGCTGGCCGATCGCGCCACCATCGCCAATATGGCGCCGGAATACGGCGCCACCTGCGGTATTTTCCCGATTGACGATGAAACTCTGAACTATCTGCGCCTGTCCGGTCGCTCCGAAGAGAATATCGCGCTGGTGGAGGCCTATGCCAAAACGCAGGGCATGTTCCGCGACGAATCGGTCACTGCGACCTACAGTGAAACCCTGAGTCTGGACATGTCCACGGTCGTGCCGTCGATTTCCGGCCCGAAACGACCGCAGGATCGTATTGCTCTGTCCGACTCGAAAAGCAGCTTTACCGACGCCGTGAAGAACATCAAATCGGAAGCCGGCCTGAACTCGCATGCGGTGCAAACCAGCATCAACGGCAACGATGTGACGATTGACGATGGCGCAGTGGTGATTGCCGCCATCACCTCCTGCACCAACACTTCCAACCCGTCCGTCATGCTCGGTGCGGGTCTGGTCGCCAAAAAAGCGGCGGCGCTGGGCTTAAGCGCCGCGCCGTGGGTGAAAACCTCGCTCGGCCCCGGCTCGCTGGTGGTGACCGAATATTTGCAGGGCGCAGGTCTGATCGATCCATTGAAACAGCTCGGTTTCCATGTCGTCGGTTACGGCTGCACCACCTGTATCGGCAATTCCGGCCCGTTGCCGGCTGAAGTATCGGCGGCCATTGCCGAGGGCGATCTCTCCGTCTGCTCGGTACTCTCCGGCAACCGCAACTTTGAAGGCCGGGTACATGCCGAAGTGCGCATGAACTATCTGGCCAGTCCGCCATTGGTGGTGGCTTACGCTATTGCAGGCACGATGAATATCGATCTGTACAATGAGCCTCTCGGCACAGCCACTGATGGCAGCGACGTTTATCTGAAGGACATCTGGCCGACACAGGCTGAAGTGGCTGAAGCCGTGTCCAGCGTATGCCGCGAACAATTCACCAAATCCTATGCCGACGTCTTTGCCGGTGACGCCAATTGGCAGAATCTGGCCGCTCCCGAGGGCGAGCGTTTCGCATGGGAAGACGATTCCACCTATATTCAGAACCCGCCATATTTTGTCGGCATGGGTAAGGAAGCAGGCTGCATCGGCGATATTGAAAATGCGCGTGCGCTGGCATTGCTGGCTGATTCCGTTACCACTGATCATATTTCACCAGCCGGTGCGATCGGAGCCGATTCTCCGGCCGGTCTGTACCTGCGCGAACACGGCGTGGAACAGAAAGATTTCAACTCCTATGGCTCTCGACGCGGCAATCATCAAGTGATGATGCGCGGCACCTTTGCCAATATTCGCCTGCGCAATCAACTGGCACCGGGCACCGAAGGCGGCGTCACCGTACACCTGCCAGATGGTGAGCAGATGAGTATTTACGATGCAGCCATGCAATATAAGGCTGATAATATCCCGGCCATTGTCATTGCGGGCAAGGAATACGGTTCCGGTTCCTCACGCGACTGGGCCGCCAAAGGCCCTGCCCTGCTCGGCATCCGCGCCGCTATTGCCGAGAGCTACGAGCGCATCCACCGTTCCAATCTCGTCGGCATGGGCATTTTGCCGCTTCAGTTTGCAGAAGGTGATTCAGCTGCATCGCTGGGCCTGACCGGGCGTGAACTATTCAACATTTCCGGCGTCAAAGAAGGCGCTCGCGACGTGACAGTAACGGCTGATGATAAATCATTTACCGCCATCGCGCGCATCGACACGCCCAAAGAGTGGGACTACTACCGCCACGGCGGCATCCTGCAATATGTCCTGCGCCAGTTGGCCAGTTCGTAGCCATTAAGAACAAGCAGCAACCACCGAATATTTGTTTTATCTGTGTTCATCTGCGTTTATCTGCGGCTTCATGGTTTTGGCTGACAGTGAAACAACCTTTTGGAACCACGGATGAACACAGATGGACGCAGATGTAGTCAGTATCTAATGATCATTATGCAATCTGCGGCCTATTTCTCAGATGCCTGAGCTGCCTGAAGTTGAAACGATCCGAACAGGGCTGGAGCCGCTACTGGTTGGTAGAAAGATAGCCGGTGTAACCTGCCATCGCCCTGATTTGCGCTATCTGCTACCGGATTTGGACCCACTGGTCGGCGATACAGTAAACGGGGTCCGGCGCCGTTCCAAATATCTGCTGTTTGAATTGGCCGACTCCAAACAGGTCTTGGTTTGGCACCTGGGCATGACCGGTCAGTTTCATGTTCTGCCCTGCCAAACAAAAGCAGGCGCGCATGAGCATGTCCGTTTTGACCTGGATGACGGGCAAAGCCTGCGCTACCGTGATGCGCGCCGTTTCGGTTATGCCGGTCTGTTACCAACAACCGGGCTGCAAATGCATGCGTGGTTTAAGAATCTCGGCCCGGAGCCGTTATCGGACACTTTTAACGACGAACACCTACTGGCTATTTGCATCGGACGCAAAGCACCGATCAAAAATATTATCATGGATGCCGCCGCTGTGGTTGGTATCGGCAATATCTATGCCTCGGAATCGCTGTTTCGAGCCGGCATTCACCCGGCCCGCGCGGCGGGGCGTATTTCAGCAACACGATTGTACAATTTAACCTTCTGCATCAAACAGATACTGACCGAAGCAATTGCAGCCGGAGGTAGCACGATCAGCGATTTCGTACATGCCGACGGCAAACCCGGCTATTTTGCTCATAGTTTTCAGGTCTATGGCCGAACAGGAGAAAACTGTTTCCTCTGTGGAGAAACAATCAGACGCATCACCCAGGCCGGACGCAGCACGTTTTACTGTCCGGCTTGTCAGCATTGATGACTTCGTAAGGAGTCATCAGAGTACGCTTGACATCCTCCTCGCCCTAAAGGACGAGGATTCCTTGTGTTGTTAAACAGCAAGAGGTTCTTGCTTCACAGTGGTTGCTACTGCATCCACTCCACAAGCTAACACGGCATGCCCTGCCGCTAAGATGTTTCTTGCGGCATTGCGGTCTGCATTTTCAGCATGGCCGCAATGCCGGCAATGGAACTTCGATTGAGAAACCCGGTTAGTCTTGGCTGTATAGCCACAGGCTGAACAGCGTTGTGATGTATATGCCGCAGGCACATACTGAACACATCCACCATTCCAGGCCTGCTTGTACTCCAGCATAGCTGCAAACATGCTCCAACCGGTATCGAGTATTGATCTGTTCAATCCGGACTTGGCTTTGACCTGTTTGCCTGGTTTATCAATCGTTCCCTTCGCAGATTTTGACATTCGGGATACACCGAGCTTTTCCATGAATATCATAGCGTGGTTCTTGCTGATTTCAGTGGAGGCTTTGTGCAATGCATCATTACGCATGTTGGCTATCTTTGAATGGATGGTTTGAATCGACTCCTTCTGTTTTTTCCAGTTGTTTGAAAACTTAACCTTCCGGCTCAAAGTTCTCTGAGCTTTGGCCAGCCGTTTTTGGTGCTTCCTGAAGGCTCTGACGTTGCCGTAATCTCTTTCATCGCTACAGGCAGCCATGATGCTGATGCCACGATCAATGCCGACAGCAGTTAAGGATGCATGTACTGGATCAGGAACCTCAATCTCACACAGGATAGACACAAACCAATGCTTGCCATTGCGAGAAACGGTAACTGACTTCATCGTACCCTGAAGCTCACGAGACTTGCGGAACCTCACCCATCCAAGCTTGGGCAGCTTGATCCGGTTCCCTTCCACACAGAATCCTTGTGGAAACACAAATGAATCACCCCGGCCTTTCTTCTTGAACCGGGGCATCCGTTTGTTGGGCTGGTTCCTGTCAAAGCAATCGCGCATCGCCCGGTCAAAATGTTTAAGTGTTTGTTGTAAAGACTGGCTGGGAGCATCGTTGAGCCATGCCATTTCTTCTGACTGTTTCCAAAGTCTGGTCAGGTTCCAATTCAGTTCATGATACCAAAGGATAGGTACTTTGCGATCTAACCTGTCTTTAGTGATCTCAAGAGCTTTGTTCCACACGGCACGGTTATGGCCGGCGAACATGGACATACGCTCTCTTTGCACGTTGCTCGGCTCCAGCCTGAATTTCATACCCTTGCGAATCTTCATGGCTTAATTATACTTTGGTCTATGCTTAATTCAAGTGAATATAGAACAGGTAGGCATTGCGTATTTAATCTACATGTACACTTGGTCTTTATCACCAAGTATCGAAAAGCTGTATTTGCAAGAAGTGACATAGATAAGTTGCGCAATATATTCGCAGGAATTTGCAAATCCTTTGAATCAGAACTTGTCGAAATGGACGGTGAACGAGATCATGTGCATCTATTAGTGAACTACC
>JALUWF010000405.1 GCA_027019785.1 Mariprofundus sp.
TTAGATGTACAATAAACCTTAAATTGGACGGGTTGCTATACTCAAATTAGCCGTTACAGTATTCGGCAATGAATATTATATCACGATTCTTGAACGACTTTTTCTGATTCGTCGCCTGCCCGCCTGGCATAATAATCTTGCCAAACGGCTGATTAAAGCCCCAAAACTGCATATTGTGGATAGTGGATTGGCGGCAACACTCGCTGATTTACGTGCAATGACGGTGCCTGGCTTGATTTGTTGAGTTGTTTCTCAATACATGAATGGATTTAAGAGGGTGCATAGCATGATTTCTTCACTATGCCATGGTAATTTCAACAGGAGAACAGGTATGAAACTGGTCGTGGCCAGCAATAATCTTAAAAAACGTACCGAGATTGCCGCTATTCTTGGCGCACTCGGTATCGAACTGGTCGCCCCGGAAGATACGGTTTTCATTGATGTCTTCGAAGATGCATCCACTTTTTCGGGCAATGCCCGAAAAAAAGCAGCAGCATTCGCCGCTGCCAACGGCTTGCCGGCGCTGGCCGATGATTCCGGCCTGTGCGTCGATACGCTGAACGGTGCGCCGGGCGTCTATTCGGCCCGCTTTTCCGGCCCTGCCGCTAACGATGTCGAGAATAACAGGAAATTACTCGCTGATTTGGCTAACCATTCAGATCGCGTTGCTCATTTTTACTGCGCCGTCCATCTTGCATTTCCGGATCATCAACAGTCATTCTGCGCTGATGGGCGAGTAGAAGGAGTAATCCTTGACCATCCCGCCGGCAACATCGGCTTTGGCTATGATCCGCTGTTTTTCTGTCCTGAACTGGGCAAGACCTTTGCCGAATGCACGCCTGAAGAAAAGGCTTCGGTATCACATCGCGGCCGCGCGCTCCGCGCGCTGGCCGAACAGTTAAAAATCCGGCAGCCATAACATGAAAATATCAGAATCATGGGATCCCTGGCTGGCCGAAGAGTTCAACAAGGATTACATGCGCAGTCTGTTCGGTTTTCTGGATGCGCAACACGATAAAACCATCTACCCGGCCAAAGCCAACTGGTATGCCGCCCTTCAACATACGGATTTTGATCAGGTTAAAGTTGTCATTATCGGACAAGACCCCTACCACGGCCCCAATCAGGCGCATGGGTTAAGTTTTTCCGTTCCCCCTGGAGAGAAAATACCGCCATCGCTGCGCAATATCTATAAAGAGCTGGACTCTGACCCGGAAATTGTCTTTAGCACAACCAGACATGGTTGCCTCGCACACTGGGCCGATCAGGGCGTGCTGTTGCTCAATGCCGTACTGACCGTAGAGGCGAATAAGCCGGGCTCGCACCGCAACAAGGGTTGGGAGTCATTCACCGATTGCATCATTGCGCAACTGAACCAACACCGGGAACATATTGTTTTTATGCTTTGGGGAAAATATGCCCAACAAAAAGGCAGGGCCATTGATTCCGGCCACCATCTGCTGCTTCAGACAACACACCCTTCCCCATTATCAGCCCATCGGGGCTTTCTCGGCTGCGGCCACTTTTCAAAAGCCAATGCATGGCTAACAGCGCACAGTCAAACGCCTGTACGCTGGTAATTGAACGAGAAGGTGAATAGCGACATGAGAACCTTCTGGCACCCGAAGAAAATACCTGTGGTTTTACTCTGTGGAACTCTGCGTACTTTGCGGTAAATTACCTTATTGATCTGGCCTATGGCGCACTGGAACTACGGTTTTTTATCCTCGGATTCAACGATGGGTTCTGTGTGAACAGATTGAGGCAATTCCGACACAGGTGAGGCAGGTTCGGGTTTGCCACCGAAGAGGCTTCGCAACTTTCTGAATACGGCCTTGATACCGCGCCATAGTTTCGGAAACAGCCAGATCATCAGTAGAATAAACAGGACCATAAAGACCAGAAACAGGGCTGGATGATGCAGGGAGGCCCACAGGCCGCCAATGACAGCTACATCTTCGGAGATTGAGGCGATCCAGTTTGAAAAAGGTTCCGGGGAGGTGTTGATCAAGGCTCTGGAACCTGCTTTGGTGGCGTGCGTGGTTGCGGCCAGTCCACCGCCCATGATGCCAGCGGCCAGCGCTAGCGCTGGCGTGACATCTCCAACGGCGCCAGCGGCGAGCATAGCACCAGCCGGAATGCGCACGAAGGTGTGCAGAACATCCCATGTGGAGTCCACGCCGGGGATTTTATCGGCGAAAAATTCCACAATATACATGGCTCCGGCAGCAATCAGCACCATCGGATCCTGCAGAATTTCCAGACCTGGCGGCAGATCAATATTACCGGTCGTGCCCATCATGCCCAGCATCAGAATCGTCGCATACAAATTGATGCCGCTGGCCCAGGCCGCGCCCATGGACAGGGCCAGAATAGAGGTGACTTGATCCAGTTGTTCCATGGCTCACTCCTTGATCAATCGTATTCAGAACCATGCACCACAGCGCACACAGAGTACACAACCGCGAATTACCCGCAAGCGGTGGAAAGTTTACGCCGTTATCCGGCAATCAAGGCTACTCGATCAGAGATACATCCAGATCGGCCGGCACATCATAGCCCATGATTTCAAACAGGGTGGCCGCCAGATTGGAAAGCCCCGGTTCGGCATCACCCTCTGGCTGGCGCAGCTGATAGGAGCCGTTATAGGTTGGATCAAACAGGATGCACGGCACCGGATTGGTTGAGTGCTTGGTGGATGGCTCAGTGCCACCATCTTTGGTTGTTGCCAGCATCTCTTCCGCATTACCGTGATCAGCTGTAATCAGTGCAGCCCCACCCGCTTTCTCCAGCGCAGCCGCAATGCGTCCGACAGCAGCATCCACCGTTTCAATGGCCGTGATGGCCGGTGTAATCTTGCCGCAATGGCCGACCATGTCGGCATTGGCAAAATTGATCAGGCCAAAGCCGTATTCACCGCTATGGATCAATGCCACCGCCATGTCGGCAATCTCTACCGCTTTCATTTGCGGCGCATCGGCAAACGAGATGCCTTTGTCCGAATCAATCAGGATATAATCTTCCATCGTATCATCCAGGGGCTGGCGATAACCGCCATTAAAGAAAAACGTCACGTGCGGATATTTCTGCGTTTCAGTCAGTCGAAACTGTTTGATGCCCATGCCCAGAATGCGTTTGCCAAACGGATTTTCCACCTTGGTCGGCCCCATCAGTTGCAGCGCTGGCAGGTTTCTGTCTTCATCGTAGACCATCATGCCGGCATAGGTGAGTTGCGGGCGCGCTCCCCGGTCAAAGCCTTCAAAATCATCCAGTTCAAACGCTTCGGTAATTTCAATGGCGCGGTCGCTCCTGAAATTCATCATGATGACTGCATCGCCATCAGCCATCGCTCCGACCGGTTGATCCCGGTCATCCACAATGACAAAGCCCGGCATATCCTGATCAACCAGTCCTGGCTGCTCTGCCCTGAAATGGGCGATCGCCGCCAGCATGGATGGGAAACGGTAATTGCCCTTGCCATGTACCATCAAATTCCAGCCTTCAGCCACTTTACTCCAGTTGTGGTCGCGATCCATGACAATCATCTCGCGTCCGCCGCCACTGGCGAAGGCGTAACAGAAACCATCGTGACTGTTGATGAAGGTAAACGACTCTTCCAGTTCACAAATATATTTCTGGGCGGTCTGGATGCCGACATCGCGTCCGTCAAGCAGGGCATGAATCCGTAGCTGTTTGATGCCCGACTCAAAGGCGTGGTCAATCAGTGCGCTGAAGTGTGAGAGGTGGGAATGAATATTACCGTCGGAGAGCAGTCCCATCAGGTGCAGCGTGCCACCGCTCTGGCCGGCCTGAATAATCTGTTGCAGGGCTTTGGAGTGGTAAAATGAAGCGTCGGCAATGGCGTTGTTAATACGCGTCGGCCCCTGCTCCAGTACTTTGCCGGCGCCCATGGTTAAATGTCCGACCTCCGAACCGCCCATGTCCTTGTTCGATGGCAGTCCAACGTAACGGCCATGCGTATACAGCCGGGTATGGGCATAATCGTTCCAAAGGCGATCAAAAATCGGCGTATGCGCCTGCGCAATCGCATCTTCCGGGCCGCCGGAGCCCAGCCCCCATCCGTCCATAACGATCAGCAATACCGGTCGTTTTTTATCTGCTGCTGCAAAATGTGCGTTTTTGGTCATGCATTCACCTGTTTCATCATTCGGTTCTATGACGGCGCCATGTGAAGGATGCTGCGAATAACTCAGAGCATTCCTGAACATCAGGGCCGACAATCGCGCCGAACCCTAGCAGTTCAATCGTCGTGAAGCATTTATCTGCACAGAAACCTTGCCGTTGCATCATGATGGCGGCATCCTCATTTCCGATGTTTTCCGAAGCCGCCACGCCAACCGCAACCTTTATTATTGCCGTCATTATCGCTACGACAGCGCAATTGCTGGCCAGTCGTTTTCGGTTCCCTGCTATTTTGCTCTGGCTGCTGGCCGGTATGACTCTGGGGCCGTTCGGTTTACACCTGATTCAGGTCGAAACCATTGAACCGGCGCTGCACACGCTGATTGAACTCGGCCTGGCCATTATCCTGTTTGAAGGCGGATTGAATCTGAATCTGAAAGCACTCAGGGAAAATGGCTGGGTGGTGGGTCGCCTGGTTCTGATCGGGCCGATTCTGACCATGTTGATTGGTGGTGTGGCGGTGCATCTATTGACCGGTATGTCCTGGCTGCTGGCCTTGCTCTTCGGTGCGTTGGTTTCCGTCGGCGGGCCAACTGTGATCCTGCCAATTGTTCGGCAGATGCGGCTTGGTCGCAATATCAGTCATGTGCTCACGGCTGAAGCGATGTTAATTGATGTTGTGGGCGCTATTCTGGCCATTGTTCTTTTACAAGTGGCGCTGACGTTAAATATGAGCGGCAGTGCTATTGCGCAGGATATACTCTATAAAATAGCTGTTGGTTGCGTATTGGGCTTGAGTGGTGGCCGGGCGCTGGCCTGGATGCTGTCCAGCAACGTTGTGAAAGATTTTGAAATCCGTTCTGTACTGACCCTCACCTGCGCCTGGGGCATATTCCTGTTGGCAGATGTGATCAGTGCGCAAGCCGGATTGTTGGCCATGCTCATGATGGGCGCTGTGTTGCAGCGTATGGAAATACCAGATATCCAGCGTCTGAAGCATTTCAAGGGAAGCCTGTCCATGTTGTTGATTTCGGTGCTGTTTGTGCTGCTGGCGGCGAATATGGATGTGTCGGTAATGCTGGATTACCTGTGGCCGGGGTTACTACTATTTATTATTCTTGCCGTCATTGTGCGCCCACTGATTGTGCTCCTGTCCACGCTGGGTAGCAAGTTGTCGATGCAGGAGAGCCTGTATCTGGCCGGCATGGCGCCGCGCGGCATGGTGGCAGCCGCTATCACCTCCCTGTTTGCGCTGATTCTGCAGAATCACGGTTATGCCGGTAGCAACATGTTGATGGCGCTGGTGTACATTATTATTATTGTATCCGTGCTCGGCTACAGTCTGGCGGCCGCACCGCTGAAGCGCTGGCTGGCTATTGATGGCGGAGACGAGCGTTCGGTGTTGATTATCGGCGGCGGTCAAATTGGCGCCGAAGTCGGGCGGGCGCTGGGAGAGGATCGGGAAGTCCGTTTCCTCGATCTTAATCTGGAAGTGATCAGCAGTCTGAAACACTCCGGCTATGAGGCTCTGTGCGGCAATGCGCTGGATCCGTTATACTGGGAAATTATCCATGCCGAGGAGATTGGTTGTACGCTGATTATGACCGGCTCTTCAGATCACAATATGTTGATTGCAAGATTGGCGCATGAACAGTTTCACATTCCCGAAATCTACATTACCCTGCAGGAGCAGGATGAAGTGAAGCATGCCAGCATGATCCACCAGTTGCAGGCTCGCCGTCTGTTTGCCAAACCGTATAAATTCACCTATTGGAATGATCAGGCTTACCGCAAACGCCTGATTTATGAATCGATGTACATCGAGCCGGACTCGTTTCTGGCAGGAGAATGCATGGCGAATGTGCGCATTCAACATGGCGTACAACCGGTTACCATTATTCGTGATGGCCAGACGCATGTGCCGCATGACAATTTTATTCTGGCCATTGGCGATGAAATCAAAATGCTCATGCGACCGGAACGTGTTCAGGATGGCTCGCCCCTGATCCTGCCCCCCGCTACGCTGCAAAAACAGACTGGATAACTGTTGTCATTGCGTACCCGTTTCGCTCCCAGCCCGACAGGTCTGTTGCATGTCGGCAACGCCTGGTCCGCCCTGCAATGTCAGGCATGGGCCGAACAGCAGCATGCCGAACTGATATTGCGCATTGAAGATATCGATCATACCCGTTGCCGGGCTGAATTCGCCGCTGCCATGATAGAAGACTTGCATTGGTTGGGATTGCGCTGGCAGGGAGAGGCCATCTACCAGAGCAGGCGCAGGCAGGCATATCGGCAAGCACTTCATCAGCTCAGAGCGATGGACGTGATTTACCCCTGTTTCTGCACCCGCAAACAGATTAGAGGAGAGATCGCCCGCATGGCATCGGCGCCGCATGCCGAAGATGCCGTGATGGCCTATCCCGGCACCTGCAGAAGTCTGACGCCGGGGGATCAGCAACAACGCATGCAACAACAGCCCTTCGCATGGCGGCTGGATACCGCCAAAGCCATGCGAACGGCTGGCGAGAGGTTGACCTGGCGGGAGTCCTCGGGACAAATGCACCGGGTTCGGGTGGATGATGATATTGTGATTGGACGCAAGGATATTGGCGTAAGTTACCATCTGGCCGTGGTGGTGGATGATGCTGCGCAGTCGATCACGCATATTATACGGGGCCGCGACCTGGCCGCATCCACGGCCATCCATCGATTGTTGCAACAGATGCTGGGGTTGCCCGAACCGGTGTATATCCATCACCCCTTACTACTGGACGCCAAAGGAAAACGACTGGCCAAACGCAATCACGCCACCACCTTAAGCAGCTTGCGCCGGATGGGTGTGCAAGCGTCGAGGCTGCGTGAATTTCTTGCCTGTGATCCACCCCCATGCTGGCCTTTCGACCAAGCGGGAGAAGGCGTGCCGGAAGAGACTATCTTGCGCATGCTTGGCAAGCGGTGATGATCTGCCATGATTCGGGTTCTGCGATGATGTTTATAATGATGATGAAGTCGTAAAAAGTCCGTTCACGGATTTTTTTACGCACAGGTGATATGTTTTGACTACCATTCTAGATTTGATCGGCAACACTCCCATGGCGAAAATCCAGCATATCACCAGCTATCTGCCCGATAATATCCGCATTCACGCCAAGCTGGAAAGCTTCAATCCAGGCGGTTCGATTAAGGATCGCCCGGCCTTGTGGATGATTCGCGATGGTTTGAAACAGGGACTGCTGAGCAAAGATAAAATTATTCTGGATTCCACCAGCGGCAATACAGGCATTGCTTTGGCCATGATCGGCGCCTCGATGGGCTTTCGTGTCAAGCTGGTGATGCCCGGCAATGTTTCCGATGAACGCAAACGTATCTGCCGTGCATTCGGCGCCGAACTGATTTTTTCTGATCCGCTGGAAGGCTCCGATGGCGCCATCCTGGATGCACGCGAGATTTATCAGGATAATCCGAAGCTCTATTTCAAGCCTGATCAATACAATAATCCGGCCAATCCGCGCGCCCATGAAGAGTCCACCGGCCCGGAAATATGGCGCGACACCGATGGTAAAATTACCCATTTTATTGCGTCGCTCGGCACCTCCGGTACGCTGGTCGGCACCGGCCGTTTTCTGAAAAAGACCAATCCGGATATTCGCATTGTCGCGGCTGAACCGGATTCGCCGTTTCACGGCATTGAGGGGCTGAAACATATCGAATCGAGTATTGTACCCGGTATCTACGATGCCAGCGTGTTTGATGAAAAAATTGGCATCAATACTGAAGAAGCCTATCGATTCACCCAGCGACTGGCCTCCGAGGAGGGCATTCTGTCCGGGCAATCATGCGGTTGCGCACTGGCAGCGGCGCTGAAGGTGGCGGAAAAACTGGCCGCATCCGGTCAGCCCGGCGAGATTGTAGCCATCTTTCCTGATGGCGGCGAAAAATACCTGACCACGCCGGTATTCGCCGGTAGCGATCGCATCGGTTACGGTGAAGGCATCTGAGATCGCCTGAATACACCCTGTTTATATCCTGAATGTGTAGCTCCAGCCTCGCTGATATGCATTGCAAAACCCGCATCGTCAAAACCTTTTCAATATAATAAAGGCAGGAGATACATCTCCTGCCTCTGTTATGGATGCTGCCAGACGATTATCGTTTGACCTGCATGAGCGATGCTAACATCTGATCGGTAGTCAAAATAGTTTTCGAGTTGGCTTGATAACCACGCTGCACCACAATCAACTTCACAAATTCTGCTGCCAGATCCACATTGGACTGTTCCAGTGCGAACGGGGATATCGTGCCCATGCCGCCGGAACCAGGCAGCCCCAGAACAGGCGATCCGGATGCGATGGTTTCCTTCAACAGATTGCTACCATTATGGCTTAATACGGCATCGTTGGGGAATTGTGCCAGTGCCACCTGGTACAGGGCGCGGCGCTGGCCATTGGTGAATACGCCGAATATTTTGCCCGATGAATCTGTTTCCAGTTTGCTCAGAAAGCCGGCGGCAAAGCCGTCACGGGTCACCTGGCGGGTCGCAAAACTGCCTGCCATCTGCACGGTGCTGTCCAGTCCTGTGCCAGTGATACCTTGTGCATCTGCAGATGCGACCGGATAGAGCGTGCCCTGGCCAGCGGCATTGCCAAAATTCATCGCTACCGTACTCGGTGTTGCGTTGGCCCAGTTGATAGCGAGTGGCGGTGAATTTTCCTTCACCAGTTCACCGCTGGGACCGAAGACAAGACTCTGGGGTCCCGGTGTCACAACGGGCGGAGGGCCTGCTGCAATGGTTGATGGTGCTGGATTGCCAATTTCGGTAGGCGTGCCTGCTGCTCCTCCTTTTAGTTCAGCACCGTCAACAGAAGCATGCCAGTCCCAGACGATATTGCCGGCGGAATCCTGTCCCACCTTGGTATATTGCAGGCTGACAGCATGGGTTTGGCCGAGAGAGTCAAAGATATTGGCTTGTGCCTTGTAATGAAACGTGGATGGATTGGCAGGATCAAAGGTAGTGCCTGTCGGTAGTACCGTGGCATTTGAATCCAGAGTTACACCGACAGTGACTTTGGATGTGGCTTTGGCCTGGGCAGCCAGGTTTCCGAAAGCGATATCGCCAACATTCCCGACAGCTTTACCTGTGACGTTGTCTACTTTAAAACCCTGCACAACATTACCCTGGCCATCAATCAGGTTAAAGTTCTTGTCGAGAATAAAGGCACCAGCGCGGGTATAGGTGAGCCCGGAGCCAGCTGGATCGCGCATGGCGAACAGGCCGTTGCCATTGATGGCCATGTCGGTGGGGCTGGTGGTATTTTGTAGTGATCCCTGCTGCTGGTCGCGAGTGATAGCTCCGATGCGCACGCCGTTACCCACCTGGTTGGCAATATTGGAACGGGTGACACCGACCGTCTGGGACAATACGTCCGAAAAGTTGACATTCTGGCTCTTGAAGCCGAGTGTATTAACATTGGAGATATTGTCGCCAATTACCCGTACGGCCTCACCAAACGATGAAAGGCCTGACGCGCCGATGAAAAGTGCATTATAAATACCCATGATTTACTCCTTGTGTTTTCCGTTACAAACGGATTTCTGAAATATCTGTAATGGAGGCGGGGATGCCGCCTACCATCAATTGCGTACCTGAAGCGGTGAAACGAACGGCATCTACGACACCGGATCGCTGTATTTTACTACTCACCGTGCTGCCATTAAGATTGCTGGCACTGATTTGAACAGTGTAATTCCCTTGTGCAGCTGTGGCGCCTGTATCAGTTTTTCCATCCCATGTGACAGGGTTGGAACCACTGGCCAAATTGCTCAAACTCATGGTACGTACCGGATTGCCATGACTATCAAGAATTGAAACCGTTGCCTGTGAGGCCGATCCAGCCAAAACAGCAGAGAACTTCTGATTGCTGCCATTGTAAAAGATCTGGTTTTGATTGATGGTGACCGAGTGACCAAGGTAACCGGCGCCGGACAGCGGCTGTTTGGCAGTTGATCCACCGGCATTCACCAATTTCTGCAATAATTTATTACTCGTTGTCTGCTGATCGACCATATTGAACTGGGCC
Source organism: Mariprofundus sp. (assembly GCA_027019785.1). Lineage (GTDB taxonomy): Bacteria > Pseudomonadota > Zetaproteobacteria > Mariprofundales > Mariprofundaceae > Mariprofundus. The sequence goes on from JALUWF010000405.1 coordinate 10,224, forward strand.
AGTTGCGTTGACATCTGGGTTGGATCCTGTGGTTTGAGCGGATTCTGATATTTCATCTGGGCCACTAATAATTTAAGGAAAACATCCTTGTTTCCCAGGCTGGCCTGGCTGTTTTTGGAGGACGTCGTTGTCGCTGTTGATGCGGTGGCTGTAGGTGTAAGCATGATTGGCTCCTAAATTCTGATGCTCAGGCCAGTGTCGCTCACTATGCGGTTCGGACTGGCGGTGGTGGTAATATCGCTGCTTTCAAGTGTACTTCCGGCTGAGTGCGAGGGGGCATGAGCATGTGCCTGGTCGCCCCCGGATGAGGGTTGTTGATTTTGTGACCCCATCGAAAAACCGGACAGGTCAAAGCCTTGCTGTGCAAGCGCTTGTTTTAGCACAGGTAGCTGTTGATCAATTAACTGCCGCGTGGCGGACTGATCAACAATCATATGCACATGCAACTGCTTGGCTGCATCGCTCTGTAACGAAATCTGTATTTTTCCGAGATTGGCCGGTTCAAGTTGAATATCCAGCTGAGTTTTTCCCTTTCTGGCAGATTGGGCAATATGCGTCATGCTGTCAAACAGGGTCATCGAGGGGGCAGTTTTATCGCTCATATAGTGCTGAAATTGCGTATGGGCTGACAAGGATGTGGCGACCGATTTGGCATCGCCGGCTATGACTTGAATATGACTGCCATCCTGATGATTGCCCGAGTTGGAAGAGTGCGAGCCGGAGTCTGTCAATGATGTGTCGGATGTACCGGCGGCAATGTTGGTTATTGCCGATAAATTCATACTGTTTTGACTCACACTATTCTGTTTGGTCTTTGCGTGCTTGCCTTGTTGTGTCTGAAGAGCATCAGGTCGACCTGTTGTTGCATTGTTTTGCGTATCTAATGCATCTGCCGGCCGTTGTGCTGATTGTTGCGCTAACCGTTGTGCTGACATCAACTCTTCTTTGGTGCTTGCTCCGACTGTGGCGTCTGTAGCCTTTGATTGTTTGTTGCTGTTCGACATGATCTGATCAATTGAGCCGGTAATCGTGTTTCCTGCCGAAGCCAGGGCTTGCGTCGATGCAGCGCTATGATTGCCATCCGTTATTTGGGACTGCTGCGTTGAACGTGCTGTCTTGTGTGTGCTTACGGCGAGCTTGCCCGATGTCTGCAGTGTTGCATCTGCCGCTTTGGCCATCGCTTTAGTAGCGGCAGGCAAGGCCTGGCCATGGATGGCGGATTGGTCTTTCAGTGTTGAATCTGCTTCTTTGGCCACCGCTTTGGTAGTAGCAGGCAAGGCCTGATTGAGCAGCGCCTGGTTACTTTTTTTATGTATCTGTCCATCAGTAATCGCCGGTTTATCCTTGCTATGCGTCTGTCCGGCAAGAGCATCGAGCGTCGTTTTGGCTGCTTTTTGCACCTTTTTACTCTGTGCTGTTTGAGCGATGATCACATTGGCCGCAATCAACGGTATGACAGAGTCATCAGCCTTTTTTTTCTCATGCTTGTCTTTTGTGGCCAATGTCAGCAGATGCGCGTGTTTTTTTGTTATCAGTGCGGCGCTTTTATCTACCATTGCGAACAGCGATTTAGCCTTGCCCGTTTGACCCTTCCCGAGCAGCGTGGCGTGTTGTTGGCCGTCTGCCTGTAAGCCTTTGCCAGAACCCTGTGCATGTTTTTCAAGGATGCCCATCAATGTAGCAAATAGGCTGTTCTTACTATGGCTGGTTGCTTTGCCTGTGATGCCGGATAGGCCGGATCCATGTATTTGTTCTATCATGCCAACCATTGAGCAGGATTCAGGCCAAATCATTTATTCATATGAATCAACATATTACGTGTTATAAAGACATTTATTTCCGGAACTTTTTTCCGCCCGCAGGAAAAATATGCCATGCTGGATGCATATCTTTCCTTATCCGGTTCGCTTTGCTACATTACTGAGCGTTATTCGCATGATCACAATGGAGAAGCTCATGACTGACTGCCTGTTTTGTAAGATTGCTGCCGGAGAGATTCCCGCCGGCAAGGTGTATGAAGATGATGATGTGTTTGCGTTTAAGGATATCCACCCGAAAGCGCCGACGCATGTGCTGGTGATTCCCAAAATGCATATCGCCACGCTGTCCGATTGCGATGATCCGGCCATGCTTGGCATGCTGATGGATCGCGTAGGCACGATTGCTGATGACGTACTGCAACTGGCTGCGGGATATCGCGTCGTCATCAATGTGCGCGCCGGCGGTGGCCAGGAGGTGTTCCACCTGCATGCCCATATTCTCGGCGGCAAGAAACTGCCGTTTTGAGTCGTCGTCGCATGCGCTCGCGTTCAACTCTGGCTGGTTTGCATAATAATCTGGCTGCTGTTCTCGGCGAAGATTCGCTAAAACAACTGATCGGTATAGCGCGTCTTCGGCGGGCCTGGCCAGATATTGTCGGCGCTATGATGGCCGCGCGTACGGAACCGCTGCAGATCGAACAGTTGGCCGAGGGCGGTGTCTGCCTGTGGGTGGCTGTGGATCATTCCATCATGGCGCAACAGATTCGCTTTCTTCGTGATGACATCCGCAAGGCCTGTTATAAACATGCCAGTCTGACTGAGCTCTACCGGATTCGCTCGCGCGTTCAGCCCGGCGCCGGTATTAAAGTGAAACAGCAGCCGCGCAAGCCAGCGGCGTTATCGCTGAGTGAAAAGCGCAGGCTTGCGCAGGAGGTGGCAAGCATTAAGGATCGCACGCTCAGAAAAGCGGCCTTTCAGGCACGCATGACACAAGTGATGTATGCCGAGCCGGATCATGATGGCCGGACAACTACAGATTGAAACGAGGTTTGATCTATGAAGAAATTAATCCTGTTCACCATGATTGCCGTTTTCGGCCTGTCCATGCTGGGGCTGTCCGATCAAGCTGATGCACGCCGGTTCGGCGGCGGCATGAGCTTTGGAAAACATCGCATGATCAAGCCTCCGGCGCAGTCGCGTATGTTCGGACAGCGGCAGGGAACGACGCAACGATCCGCTGCAGGCCGACGCGGGTCAGTACGTAGCGGTATTATGGGTATGCTTGGTGGCCTGGCCATCGGTGGCCTGCTCGGCTCAATGTTCTTCGGTGGCGGTTTTGAAGGCGTTAATCTGTTCGATATACTCATCATCGGCGGCGTGATTGCACTGGTCATGATGTTTTTGCGGCGTAGCGCGGCTGCCCGCAAGCCTTCGTATGCGGGCCATGCCGGCCCATTATCCGCAGGAGGCGATGGTCATGGCGCCGGCGCTTCTTTCGGCGGCTCAGATGAGCCTGGCGCAGAGGAACCTGTTGGTGCGGCAGTGCGTCCGGATATTGATGCAAAGCACTTTGTGCCGGCTGCCAAAGAGATTTATGTACGCATGCAAAAAGCATGGGACAACAATGATATCGAAGATATTCGCAAGTTCTGTACGCCTGAAATTGCTGAACGGATTGGCCGCGACATGAAACCCGGCGAAACCAATGTGACGGAAGTGGCGACTTTAAACGCAGAAATCGCCGATAGCTGGATTGAGTCCGATCTGGAATGGGTGGCTGTGAACTACGCCGCTATGCTGCGCGAACAGACACTGGATGATTCAGGCACCACGCTCGATGATCAGTCGACCGAAGTAAACGAAGTCTGGATCTTCCGGCACGCTCCGAATTCGGATGATCCCACCTGGTATCTGGCCGGTATTCAGCAAGCAGGCTGAGTACTTATAAAAAAAGATCGCACAAGGCGATCTTTTTTTATGATGGCGGAGAGGGCGGGATTCGAACCCGCGTGGGACTTTCGCCCCCAACCGATTTCGAGTCGGTGCCGTTATGACCGCTTCGAGTACCTCTCCATCTGTTGCCGAACTACTTGCTGCTAAAGGTGCCGATATTGCGCAGGCGTTCGTTGCGTTGACTTAACAGCGCATCCAGCGGTTGTTGCAGCAGTTCGTTCAGCGCTTTCTCCAGTGTGGCGGCAATCAGTGCGGCGGCCTCTTCGGTATTCCGGTGCGCGCCTTCTTTCGGTTCGGGAATAATGCCGTCGATCAATCCAAGCGATTGCAAATCCGTTGCGGTGGGCTTGAGCGATTCCGCTGCCTCATTGGCAAAGCTTTTGTCACGCCAGAGGATGGCGGCGCATCCTTCCGGTGAAATCACAGAATAGGTGGCGAACTGCTGCATATACATGCGGTCGCCTACGCCAATGGCCAGTGCGCCACCGGAGCCACCTTCGCCAATTACCGTGCAGATCACCGGCACCTTCAAGGCGGCCAGTTCCTGCAGGTTACGGGCAATCGCCTCGCTCTGGCCGCGTTCTTCCGCATCGATGCCCGGCCATGCCCCGGCTGTATCAATAAAAGTCATGACCGGCATCTCGAAGCGTTCGGCCAGTTTGAACAGGCGTAATGCCTTGCGATACCCCTCGGGGCGCGGCATGCCGAAATTGCGTTTAAGTTTCTCTTTGGTGTCGCGGCCTTTCTGCTGACCGACAACCATGACGCTGCTGCCGCGAAAAGCGGCAATGCCTCCAACAATGGCACTATCATCGGAAAAGGCGCGATCGCCGTGCAACTCTTGAAAATCATCGAAGATCAACGGCATATAATCGAGGATATAGGGGCGATCCGGGTGACGCGATAGCTGGCAAATCTGGGCGCGCGTGGCGTGGCTGTAGATCTGCTCAATGAGCTTGTCACGCTTGGCGTTGAGGCGCTCCACCTCCTCGGCAATATTGACGCCGGAACCGGAACCCATGCCGGAAAGACCCTCAATTTTCGAAGTCAGTTCAGCAATCGGACGTTCAAATTCAAGATAACTGTATGCCACTGTTGCCTCTCCTGTTCTGTTGTTTACGTGGCGGCTGCCATGGTTTGCAGCGCAGATGGATCGCTTCACTGCCGAATCGCGCATCGAGCTGCGCTTTCACATGATCAGACCACTCAATGCGCGGCCCTGTTGCCAGAATCGCAACACTAGCGTCAGGCAGCCGAACATGGAACGATAGTCGCGCCTTACCCTCCTGCGCCGCGCTTTTCAGGCGTGCTATGGTCACTTCATCCCAGGCGATGCTGGCGGATGTAATCTGAATTTCGGTGACCAGCGATGGCAAAATCAATTTTAGTGAGGCGATGGCCTCAGCTACCAGGGTCGGCTCATCGCCTCGGGATTTATCTACCCGCGCCGCCACCAGCAATGGTTCATCGGCAGCCAGCAGTTCGGCAGATTCGCTGTAGAGCTTGGCGAAACAGACCATTTCAGCCTGACCATGCAGATCTTCAAGCTGAATAAAGGCCATGGTGCCCCGACCGCCGTGATACTGGCGGATGCCGGAGATGCCGACTGCAATCACTACCTGAGCATCATCCTCCTGTTCGGACAGCTGACTTAAATTGCAGTCGCCCAGCCCGGTGGCGCGATTCAGATACGCCTCCAGCGGATGGCCGGTGAGATAAAAGCCGAGTACCTCGCGTTCGGCTTGCAGGCATTCGCCCGGACTCCATGCTTGTGTCAGCGGAAAACCGTCGTCAGCTTGTGGTTCGGCCAGTTCAAACAGGGCGGACTGATTGGAAGCGAACTCTTTACGTTTGCGTCCGAGCTGTTCCATGGTTTCGGCCAGCCCTTCCAGCGCTGCACGCTGATGTACAATCAGATCTTTCAATGCGCCCGCCTTGATCAGCGCTTCGAGAATGCGTTTATTTAGCGTGCGGGGAGGGCTGCGCATGATCAGGTTTTCAAAATCGTCAAAGGGGCCATGGCTGTGGCGTTCGGCCACCACGGCGCGAATGGCGGCTTCACCCACGCCCTTGATTGCGCCCAGCCCGTAACGGATGGCATCGTCTTCGGGGCGAAATTCCCAGTCTGAGGCGTTGATATGCGGCGCTAATATCTCGATATCCATATTGCGGCAATCGGTGACCAGTGCGGCGATTTTATCGGTATTGCCCATATCGCAGGACATGGTGGCAGCCATGAATGCCTGCGGAAAATGGGCTTTGAGATAGGCGGTTTGATAGGAGATCAGGGCATAAGCGGCGGAGTGGGATTTATTGAAGCCGTAGCCGGCGAATTTCTCCATCAGATCGAAAATCTGTTCGGCTTTATCCAGATTGACTTTCTGTTTCTCGGCCCCTGCCATAAAAATCTTGCGCTGCTTGGCCATCTCTTCCGGCTTCTTCTTGCCCATGGCGCGGCGCAACATATCAGCCTGACCAAGTGAAAAACCGGCCAGCATCTGGGCAATCTGCATCACCTGTTCCTGATACAGAATGACGCCATTGGTCTCTTCCAGAATCGGCTTTAATTGAGGCAGCAGGTAGACGATCGGCTGGCGTCCGTGTTTACATTCGATAAAGGTGTCCACCATGCCCGATTCGAGCGGGCCGGGTCGATAGAGGGCGACCAGCGCGATAATATCCTCAAAACAGTCGGGCAACAGACGGGTCAGCAGATCACGCATGCCCGATGATTCCACCTGAAATACAGCGCCGGTATGCCCAGCCTGCATCAGTTTGAAGGTGGCGGCGTCATCCATCGCAATGGCGCTAATATCAAACTGCTGCGCTTCGGGGCGCGGGTCGTACTGCTTGATCAGTTTGCAGGCGAGATCAATGACGGTGAGCGTTTTCAGCCCGAGGAAATCGAACTTGATCAGGCCGGTTTTTTCGACATGGGCCATGTCCCACTGCACGACCTTGCCCTCTTCGCCGGCCACCTTGAACAGCGGCGCAGTTTCGGTCAGCGGGTCGCGGCTGATAATCACGCCGGCGGCATGTTTACCGGCATTACGGTGCCGTCCTTCGAGCCGTCTGGCCAGATCAAACAGCCGCGCCACTTCATCGTCCTGCTCGATCATTTTAGCCAGTTTCGGCTCGTCCACCAGGGCTTTTTCCAGCGTCATTTTCAGATCGTTCGGAATCAGTTTGGCGATGGTGTTGACCTTGGACAGTTCCATATCCAGTACGCGGCCGACATCGCGAATCACTGCTTTGGCTTTCATGGAACCGAAGGTGATAATCTGGGCCACTCTGTCCTCGCCATATTTATTGGTAACGTAACGAATGGCCTCTTCCCGCCGGCTCATGCAGAAATCAATATCGAAATCGGGCATGGATACGCGTTCAGGATTGAGGAAACGCTCGAATAGCAGGCCGTATTTAATCGGATCGAGATCGGTGATTTTCAGGCAGTAGGCGACTAGCGAGCCGGCTCCGGAACCACGCCCGGGGCCAACTGGAATGCCCTGATTCTTCGACCAGGTGATAAAGTCCGATACGATCAGGAAATAACCGGGAAATTTCATCTCTTCAATAATATCCAGCTCGAAGTTGAGCCGGTCGTCATACACTTTGCGATCCGCATCGGGGCTGCCGGCAACAATGGCAGGCCAGCGCAAATCCAGACCTTCATTGGATTGGGAGCGCATATAGGCGCTTAGCTCCAGCCCTTCAGGCGGCTGAAAATCGGGCAGTTGATAATGGCCGAATTGCAGATCAACATTACAGCGGTTGGCGATATGGATGCTGTTTTCCAGCGCTTCGGGGATATCCTCAAACAGATCATGCATTTCGGCATACGATTTCATATAATATTCCGGCGTAAAAAAACCGGCCACATCATCGCTCAGGCTGCGATTCTGCTGTAGCGCCAGTATGGCCTTGAAGGCATTGAAATCGGCACGTTCCTGAAAATGGGCGTTGTTGGTAGCAACCAGCGGGATATTAAGTTCATGCGCGATCTCAATGAGTTGCCGGTTGATCTGATCCTGACCGGCCGCGCCGTGACGTTGCAGTTCGAGAAAGAAGCAGTTCTCATGGAACATATTCTTATAGGCCAGCGCCGCCTGCCGCGCCGCCTGGCACTCACCCTTTTGCAACAGTTGCTCCACCTCTCCATTGTGGCCGGAGGAGAGCGCAATCAGGCCGTCGGCATGCTCGGCCAGCAGTGGCTTGCCAACACGCGGTTTGTAGTAGAAGCCTTCCAGATAGGAGATGGAGATCAGTTTAAGCAGGTTCTTCCAGCCGTGATTGTTACGGGCCAGCAACACCAGTTGTTGAAAACGCGGCCCTCTCGGTCCTTCGGCGACGCGTTTGTGGTGATCGTCGCACAGGTAGATTTCACAGCCGAGAATCGGTTTGATGCCCATGCGCATGGCTTTGGTATAAAATTCAATGGCGCCGAACAGATTGCCGTAATCGGTCAGAGCGACTGCCGGCTGCTTGAGTTCCACAGCCGTGGCCAGCATGCCATCCACTGATGTCGTGGCGCCCAATAGCGAAAAATCAGAGTGGTTATGCAGGTGGGCAAAAGGGGTGAATCGCATGCCGCAAGCATAGCCCCGAGTCAATTCTATTGCATCACAATTGAGTCAAAAGCGCGACACAGAGTTTCACAGAGTAAAGTCAAGTAAATTTCCCGCCTTTATTCGCGTTCATTCGTGTGCATTCGAGGTTCGCCTTTGACCTTGCTCTGTTCTTTCTCATACAATCCAAACCTTCAAGCGAACCACGAATACCCCAGGGCACCCTCTCTGCCGCAAGCGGCATTCACCTTGTGGACGCTAATAGACGCGAATTAAATCAAAATCCTGAACAAAAAAAGATATTTTCATGGGCTGTGCCAGACACCTACTCCGGGCTTGTCCAACAAACGGTTCAGATCGTAGTTCTCTTCGCTCTCACGAACTAACCTTATTCGTTATGGCCTGGACAATGTCAGGATAAAACCAAGCCCCGTGAGTATGGCAGCGAGCATCATCACCATTGTTGACGCCTGATGCGCCGCTGACCAGGCCAGCCATGCTGCGCCGATAGCGACAAGCATGGAACCAGTGACAACGGGCAACCGGGATGGCTCCGTACTGAAACTGACACTGCCCTTTTCAATGCGCGTTAATACACCATCTATTTTTTCCGGCAGACACATCCAGCCGCGCAACTGATCGCGCAACTCCTGGGCCATCGCTTCGGCTTTGCCGACAGGGCCGATATGACGAGACACCCAACTGCTGATCAATGGTCGTGCCAGCATCCATATATTGACCTGATCGGCCAGTTCTCTGGCTACGCCTTCAATCACCACCATGGTTTTCTGCAGCAATAGCAGTTCGGGCTGCGTCTCCATCTTGAAACGTTCGGTGACTGCAAACATGCTCATCAACAGCTCTGCAATCGAAATATCCGCCAGCGGGCGATTAAAAATCGGCACGCCAATTTCGCGCATGGCATCTTCAAAAGCAGAGATATCGGTATCGGCAGGCACATAGCCGGCTTCTACATGCACTTCGGCAGCGCGACGATAATCCTCCTGCAGAAAAGCCATCAGCATCTCACCGATATAGCGGCGCGACTTAAGATCCAGACGTCCGACAATGCCGAAATCTACCAGGATAATATCACCGTTATCAGCTACGAAAATATTGCCCGGATGCATATCGGCATGAAAATAACCGTCCACGAACACCATGGTGAAAAACAGTTCGGCGGCCCGTTCGCACAGTTTCAGGCAATCGTGCCCCGCCGCTTCCAGCGCCCGCTTTTCATCGATGGGGATGCCGGCAATGCGCTCGGTCGTCAGCACCTCAGTATGGGTGTATTCCCACAACACATCCGGCACCCTAACACCATCAATCTTGACAAAATTTTCAGCAAAACGGCTGGCATGAGCAGCCTCGGCGCGCAGGTTCAGTTCGCCGCGAATGGTGACGGAGAACTCCTCAATCACGCGCGGCGCTTTCAGTCGTTTATATTCGGTGAAGTAGCGGTCAAACAGGGCCGCCAGCAGTTTGAGTATGGCCAAATCCGATTCAATGGTATTGCTGATATGATCGCGTCGCACCTTAACCGCCACGCGCCGACCATCCTTGAGTTCAGCAAAATGCACCTGCGCAATCGAGGCGGCCGCCACCGGCTGTTCATTAAAACTGGCAAATACGCCCTCCTTGCCGGTCAGCGGTTTTTTGAAACTGTGTTCGATGACCCGGCGTACGCGCTTAAACGGTTCAGGCGGCACATCGTCCTGCAACTTTTTCAACTCCAGCGCCACATCCAGCGGCAACAGATCCACGCGGGTGGAGAGCATCTGGCCAAACTTGATAAAGGTCGGACCCAACTCCTCCAACACCCGCCTGATCTGCACGCCCATATCCTTGGGAAGTTCATCGCCGCGAAACAGTTGCACCAGCCAGACATAGGGGTAAAACAGGCGCATACGCACAGCTAGCGCCGCCAGCCCGTGGGTGGCCAGGATATGGCCAATGCGCATCAGGCGCAGGTTACGGCGGATATTGGCGGGCAATCTCATCATGGCGGGTTACGATTCCGGTTTCGACGACAAGGCTTGCAGTTTATGCTCCAGCCGGGTGACGCGGCCTTTGCATCGGGAAATCTGGTGCGCCAGGTGTTCCACGCCGGCCTGCCATGTTTGTAAGCGTTCGCTATCCGGGATATCCATTCCATGCAGGCTGCTGGTCACCGCCTGACGGGATGATTCACTCAATTTCTGTTCCGCCTCGACCAGCGCATGCGCCGCTCGGGCCACGCGAGAACCAAAAAAATCACCGAAAGATGCGCGCAGTTCGCGTTCCCAATCCAGATCGGCGGCGGCGAACAGTTTTTTAAACCGCAGCATGGCATCGGAATCGCCGGATAGTTTCAATACCTGCTGAAAGACCAGATCATCCGGGTCTTCATGTCCGAAACACATGCGGGCAAAGCCGGATGTGGTGGCATTCAAGCGTACATCGACATCGCCCTGGTAACTGGAATGTACCCATGCCCTACCGCGCGTGAAGCCCAAAAACATGACAGCATTGGTATCGCACACATGGATACGGAACACGCGCCCTTCCATATCATCCAGATACGCTTTTAATGATTCATCGCGTGAAAATACCAGTTCCAGCACCGTAGTCATCACCACGCACTGCACCGGCACCGGAATCAGCCTGAGCGGCAAAAACATCACGCTCACAGTGCATCTCCTGCGAAAGGACTATGGGCAAGATTATACCGCAAAGGGCGCAAAGGTGCGCAAAGGAAGGCAGACCACAGGTGGTTTGCAAACGAAATATCATGAAGGCTTTCTGTAACAGGTTTTCCTTGCGTACCTTTGCGTTCTTTGCGGTAAAAAATAATCAAACCTTATACCCTCGATGCAAGGCAACGATACCGCCGCTCATGTTGTCATGCTTCACCAGTTCGAAACCGGCATTGGCGATCAGTTTGGAGAAGCGTTGCTGATCGGGAAAGCGCCGGATGGATTCGACCAGATACTGGTAGGATGCTCGATCACCTGTCACTTTTTCGCCGATCAATGGAATAATATTAAACGAAAAGGCATCATAGATCACATCCAGCCCCGGCAACACAGGACGAGAGAATTCCAGGCACATGAACTGACCGCCCGGTTTCAGCACGCGATAAAATTCGGCCAGCCCGGCTTCGATATCGAGGAAATTGCGAATGCCGAAAGCAATGGTCACACAATCAAAGCTGTTGTCATCAAAGGCCAGTTTGGTGCCGTCGGACTGAATGCAGTCGGCCCGTCCCGGCAACAGACCAGCATCAATAATGCGGCGTGCGCCTTCAAGCAGCATCGGGCCGTTCAGGTCGGTCAACACCACGCGACCGGCAGAACCCATTTTGTTGGCCAGTCCGATGGCGATATCGCCGGAACCTGCAGCCACATCAAGCACCCACGAGCCCGCCCCGATGGCCGCTTTGGCAATCATGCAGCGCTTCCACGAGCGGTGCATGCCGCCACTCATCAGATCGTTCATGATATCATACTGGCTGGCGACGGATGAAAATACGCCCATCACTCGCTCCACTTTCTCCTGCCCGCTGACCGTTTCATAACCGAAATGGGTGGTGTCAGATGCTTGCGAATCGGCAGTTTCCGTATTATTTGTATGGTTTAAGTCATTCATGGGTTGCGCATCGTATCAGGCCGGAGCCCGCTATCCAAATAAAAAGGCCATGGAAGGAATTTTTACGACTTCATCATTCCAATAAGCCCTGCCTATGCACAGCATCCAGTGCACAGGCTGTGCATAAACCGTGTATGGATTGTGATGGCCATAATACTATTGATAGTGTATTAAAGTTTGTTGACACCCAAGATGTAGTGCTTACACTGGCGGCCATGATTTCTGGCACAGGCGGGATCATTACTATTTGCAGGGGGATATTCATGAGCGCAAACAGTCAGGCCGTAAGCATTGCATCTGTTGAAAAAACCAGGGGCGAGAGCGTTGGAGAGATCAGATTTCAGCCGGCTTCAGAGGATATCTGGGATAAAAAATACCGCTTAAAGGACAAACACGGCGAAGCTGTGGATGACAGCATTCAGGGTACCTATGACCGCGTGGCGCTGGCGCTGGCAGCAGTCGAAGATGAAGACAAACGCGAATTCTGGCACAATCGATTCGTCTGGGCGCTGGCCAACGGCGCCATTCCTGCCGGACGTATCATGTCCAATGCCGGGGCCGAGGCGCACAAGCCAGCCACCTCCACCATCAATTGCACGGTTTCCGGCACCGTTACTGATTCGATGGACGGCATTCTATCCATGGTTCACGAAGCCGGACTGACGCTGAAAGCCGGTTGCGGCATCGGTTATGAATTCTCTACCCTGCGTCCGAAAGGCGCTTATGTGAGCGGCGCTGGCGCATATACTTCCGGACCGCTGTCGTTCATGGATATTTACGATAAAATGTGTTTTACCGTGTCATCGGCTGGCGGTCGTCGCGGCGCGCAGATGGGCACCTTCGATATTTCACATCCGGACATCATGGATTTTGTTCGCGCCAAACGCGAAGATGGACGTCTGCGCCAGTTTAATCTCTCCTGTCTGGTCACGCGTGATTTTATGGAAGCGGTGAAAAATGATGGCGATTGGGATTTGGTGTTCCCGGCCAGTCAGACGGAAATCGATGATGCAGATACGCGCATTGTCTTCAAATATGTTGCCAATCCGCCCAAGGGCGCGGCCAGGGATGATCGCGGTTTTGTCGCTTGCAAAGTGTATAAAACAATCAAGGCGCAGCGTTTATGGGATGTCATCATGGCCTCCACCTACGATTACGCCGAGCCGGGTTTTATTCTCATTGATGAAGTGAACGAATTGAACAACAACTGGTTCTGCGAAGATGTGCGCGCCACCAACCCGTGTGTCACAGCGGACACATGGGTACAAACGTCTGATGGTCCACGTCAGGTCTCCGATCTGCTTGGCCACGGTTTTGAGGCCATGGTGGATGGAAAAAAGCATACCACAAACGCACGCGGTTTTTTCAAAACGGGCCATAAACATGTGTTGCGTCTGCAAACCAGAGAGGGATTTGCACTGCGTCTGACCGGCAATCACCGGGTGCGCAAAGTCACTGAATTAACGCGCTGGTCATGCCAGACGGAATGGACCGAGGCGGGCGCGCTGCAGGCCGGTGATAAAATCATGGTGCATGAGCACAAGCATTTATCGTGGCAAGGAGATATGAAACGGGAACAGGGTTATCTGCTTGGCCTGCTGCTTGGCGATGGCGTTCTGAAAAACGATACTGCCATTCTTTCGGCCTGGCCTGCCCGGCAGGTTGCCAATGCGGCAACGGGCCTGGCCTCTGATGGCGCTTACGCCTTGATGCGGGAAGCCGAACAGGCTGCACGCTGCTTACCGCACCGGTGCGATTTTAGCGGTTGGCATGAAATAAGCGGGCGTGGTGAATTTCGCCTGAAATCGGCGTCATTGCGGGATCTGGCCTTCAAACTCGGCATGCAGCCGGGAGCGAAAGCCATTACGCCTGCCATGGAGCGGGACAGCTCGGATTTTTATGAAGGATTTCTGCGCGGCTTATTTGATGCGGATGGTTCGGTACAGGGATCACAAGGCAAAGGTGTTTGTGTACGGCTGGCGCAGAGTGATCTGCCTTGCCTGCAAGCAGTGCAACGGATGCTACTGCGTTTGGGCATTGCCTCAACGATTTATCAGAATCGTCGTCCGGCGGGTGAATCGCTATTGCCGGATGGCAAGGGTGGCAAACGTCATTACGCAACCAAAGCCCAGCATGAACTGGTGATTTCCGGAGCCGGTTTGCATGATTTCAATGACCGGGTCGGCTTTGCTGATCACGATAAACAATCGCATCTATCCATGTTGCTTGGCAGCTATAAACGCAAACTCAACCGTGAACGCTTTGTTGCCGAGATCGCCTCGATTGCTCCGGATGGTGTGGAAGATGTGTTCGACGTACAGGTGCCGGGTATCAACACGTTTGATGGCAACGGTTTGCATGCGCACAACTGTGGCGAACAGCCATTGCCGCCGTATGGCGCGTGTTTGCTGGGCAGTGTCAATCTGACTAAATTCGTTCGTGAAGCATTCACCGATAAAGCCTGTTTCGATTGGGATGCTTATCGCGAGGTGATCGCTGTATTTACCCGCATGCTGGATAATGTGGTGGATATCAATGGCCTGCCACTGGAGAAGCAGCGCGACGAGATCCTATCCAAACGCCGCCACGGCATGGGGTTCCTGGGTTTAGGTTCGGCGCTGACCATGCTGCGTACGCCATACGGTACGGCGGAATCACTCGAATTCACCGAGAAAATCGCCTATGAGATGGCACGCACCGGTTTTGCTACCGGCCTGGAGCTGGCCGAGGAAAAGGGCGTCGCGCCGATGTTGGAAAAAGAGTTTGAAGTGACGCCCGAAATGATGGCCAAACGGCCTGAAATGGCCGACGACGGCGTTCAGATTGGTGATAAACTGGCCGGTAAAATCCTGTGGGGCAAATACTCCAAATATATGCAGAAGTTTCTGGCTACCGGCTCCGATGAGGATAAAGCGCTGATGACATCGCTGATCGAAAAGGGCTGTCGTTTCACGCACCACTCCTCGATTGCGCCGACTGGCACGATTTCCTTGAGCCTGGCCAATAACGCCTCCAACGGCATCGAGCCGAGCTTTGCGCATCATTACGCCCGCAATATCATCCGCGAAGGACGCAAGACCAAAGAGAAGGTGGATGTTTTCTCCTACGAACTGCTGGCCTACCGTGAGCTGATCAATGCCGATGCCATGCCATTTTCAACGGAAGAAGGTAGCAAGCTGCCGGATTATTTCATCTCTGCTGATGAAGTAACACCGAAACAGCATGTCGATATTCAGGCCGCCGCACAGCGCTGGGTGGATTCATCCATTTCCAAGACGGCCAACGTGCCGACCGATTTCCCTTATGAGGATTTCAAGGATATTTACCTCTACGCCTATGAGCAGGGTCTTAAAGGCTGCACGACATTCCGCTTTAACCCGGAAGCGTTTCAGGGTGTTCTGGTCAAGGAAGAGGATCTGGCCAATACCACCTATAAATTCACGCTGGATGATGGCACGGTGGTTGAGGCAAAAGGCAACGAAGAGATCGAATATGATGGTGAAATGCACAGCGCCGCCAACCTGTTTGATGCCTTGAAAGAAGGTTATTACGGGAAGTTCTGATTAGATACGGGATGCAGGCATCCATGCCCTTACCCTTGAACGGCAGCGCAAAAACGTGGTTTTGCCCTGTCTTACAAAACCCATGACTGGCGTCATGAATTTTGGCGATACATCGTGTGTCGCTTCCACGAAAAGCATTGAATGGCCGGAACTCAGGTTCCCGCCAATAAATCTGTGGGTATTGGCTGGCTCGACTGTGTTATCAAATGGACTTGAGAGCACCCACAATCACCGGTCGCAGCGTCCGGGCATGCAAGGCAACCATGCGAACTCGCTGCACTATTTTGGGCATGAACGGATGCAACAGATTCTGGCCATGCATGGAGGCAAACGATGAGTATTAAAATCGACAAGAAGATCACCGCGTACGAAGTGAAAAAGCCGGAGGATGAGGCGAAGCAGGAAGATCAGAAGGTGACGGCGATTGCGCCGCTGCTGGAGCGTGACGCCATTCTTGATGGCAGCACCTACAAAATCAAAACGCCGATGAGCGATCATGCCATGTATATCACCATCAATGATGTGGTGATGAAGGCAGGCACACCGGACGAACATCGCCGGCCATTTGAGATTTTCATCAATTCCAAGAACATGGAACATTTCATGTGGATTGTCGCCCTGACTCGCATCACCTCGGCGATTTTCCGCAAGGGCGGCGACATCACCTTCCTTGTCGAAGAATTGAAAGCCGTATTCGATCCTCGCGGCGGTTACTACAAACGCGGCGGCAGATACATGCCCTCCATCGTCGCCGAAATCGGCGAAGTCATCCAGCAACATCTGGTCTCCATCGGCATGATGGAGGGCCAGCTTTCCACCCCGGAACTGGAATCCAAGCGCAAGGAAGCCAAAGAGAAGCTCGGTGCAGATGCCATTGCCAAAGGCAATCTGTGCGACAAATGCGGCGCCATGGCCGTCATCCGCCTCGACAACTGCAACACCTGCCTCGAATGCGGTGATTCAAAATGCGGTTGACCCCTAAAAGTTGTAAACTTAGGAAATAGTTGTGGGTTAAGGCATAAGCTGCAAAAACGTACAGCATAAGTTGCAAATAATTTAATGATGCTTGGGGAGGTTTCTTTCCAGGCATCATTTATTTAAGGAGGTAGGATAAAGGGGCATTCGACAGTCCTCTTATGGAAAAGAATTACTACATTAGATGTAAGATGTGGTGATATGTGTCGGCGGACTCTGCGCTAACAGAATCCGCCCAGGTCGAGACACATAACCTGCATTCCGCACCCTTACTCGTTCAAAAGCATCTCTGCCATACCATCTAGCTTTGCCTTAACAGGCTTCCAGTCAGGATAAAGCTTATCCATTAACGCATAGAACTTCTTACTGTGGTTATGCTCTTTCAGATGACAAAGCTCATGCATAATCACGTAATCGATACAATCCAATGGAGCTTTAGCCAAATGCCAATTCAGGCTAATTCGCCCCTTAGGTGAGCAACTTCC
>JALUWF010000406.1 GCA_027019785.1 Mariprofundus sp.
CCACCGTGGTGATTATCGTCAAGGTTGATGCGGGTGGCAAAGATCGGGTGCTGGGGATTGTCGTGGATGCGGTTTCGGAAGTCTATGACATCAACAAGGAAGACATGCAACCACCACCGGACATGGAGGGATCGATCTCCATCGATTTTGTCACCGGTCTGGCCACGATGGATGATAAGATGGTGATACTGCTCGACATTAACAAGCTGGTGAATGAAGGCATCCTCTCAGGTCGTGTCAAAAAACCTGCTGAAACAGAAGCAGCAAACGCCTAACACAGACTCCGGAAAGGAAGGGAACAGTTTACCTGGGAGGGTAATAAGATGATAAAAATAAAGTATTTTCAACAATCCATATCCGCCAAAGTCTTATTGGCTGCACTGGCTGTGGTTACCATCATGATGATGGTTTCCAGTACATTCAGTTATTTCGATGAAAAGTCTCGGGCATTGGACATGATTCAGCAGCAGGTGATCGAAAAGAATGCATTTGCATTTGACAGCCTGAATATGCTGATGCTTAGCGGAAGCATGGATCAACGTAAAACCCTGCGTGGCAAACTGCTACGGGGGAAAGATGTGCTGGATGTGCGTTTTCTGCGTTCAGATGCTGTACGTAAACAATTTGGTGAGGGCTTTGCCAATGAGCATGCCGCCGATGATATCGACAAACAATTATTGGCAGGCCAGCAGGTTGTAAAGCAGATCACGGTAAAAGGTAAACGCGCCATTACTGTAGCGATACCCTACAAAGCCACGGAAAACACCAACGGGGTGAATTGCCTGAGCTGCCATGATGTTGTATCAGGCACGGTCAATGGTGGCATTCGCTTAACCGTATCGCTGGAGTCTGTTTATGCCGGCATTCGCATGGCACTGTGGAAAAATCTGGCCATCAATCTGTTGCTGGCTTTGATCGGGCTGTTTTTCATCAACCAGCTATTAAAACGTCTGGTCACACAACCGCTCAAAGAAGTCAGTCTGGTGGCCAATCGCATTGCCTCCGGTGATATGAGCCAGCATGTCCATTCAGATCGCGACGATGAAGTGGGTGCATTATTCAAAGCCATGCGAAGCATGCAAACCAAAGTGTTTGCCCGCCTAAGCAAAGAAAAAGATGAAGCCCTGAGAATCAAGGCATCGCTGGATCAGGTCAGGACACCCGTGTTGATTGCCGATAAAAATTATAATATTTTTTATGTCAATGCAGCAGCTGATGCGATGTTCCATGCCCATCAACAGGACTTTCGTAGTATTGTAAGCGGATTTGATGCCTCGAAAGTGCTCGGTTCAAATATGGATATCTTCCATAAAAACGCATCGCATCAGCGACAAATGCTCACTGGGGCAACTGAGGCTATTCTGTCGAGAGATCTTGTGTTCAATGATACATTTATAGTCCGGGTGGCAGCTACTCCAGTCGTCGATAGTGGTAAGCAACGGATTGCGACTATTGTTGAATGGATAGACCGCAGTGCGGAAGTTGTGTCAGAAAAAGAGGTTCGGGATATTGTCGCTGCGGCACAAGTCGGTGACTTTAGTCAACGCATCAATCTGGAGGGCAAAGAAGGTTTCTTTGTCGAGCTATCCAACGCACTCAATGCATTGAGCGATACGGTAGAGCATGCACTGGATGATATTCAGGACGGTTTATCTGCACTGGAAGCCGGTAACCTTACCCATAAAATCATCAACAATTACACTGGCAAGTTCGATGAAATCAAACAGTCCAGCAATAACACTGTGACCAAGCTGGCCGAAGTGATTGGCAACGTAAATGCTGCGGCAGAAGAGGTGGGTATTGGTTCAGGCGAGATTGCTGAAGGTAATAATACACTGAATAGCCGTACCCAGGAACAGGCTGCAGCACTGGAAGAAACCGCAGCCAGTATTGAAGAGATTACCGGCACGGTGCAACAAACGGCCGATAATTCGCGGCAAGCCAATCAACTGGCCGCGGATGCCAGGGAACAGGCAGAAAGTGGCGGCAAAGTGGCAAGCCAAGCCGTGCAGGCGATGTCTGAAATCAATGCCAGCAGTCGCAAGATTTCCGATATCATCGGTGTGATTGATGAAATTGCCTTCCAGACCAACCTGCTTGCACTCAACGCTGCAGTCGAAGCAGCCCGCGCCGGGGAACAAGGGCGTGGCTTTGCTGTTGTCGCCGGTGAAGTGCGCACGCTGGCACAACGCTCGGCTGAAGCAGCCAAAGAGATTAAATCCTTAATCAATAGCAGTGTGGAGAGTGTGGATGCCGGTAGTAAGCTGGTGGATCAGTCCGGTGAGGCATTGCAGGATATAGTCGCATCAGTACGCAAGGTTGGTGATATTATTGCCGAGATTGCTGCTGCCAGTGTTGAGCAAACCGCTGGTGTGGATCAGATCAACAAAGCCATTGCCCAGCTTGATTCCGGCACCCAGCAAAATACCGCCATGGTCGAAGAATCCGCTGCTGCCAGCCAACGACTGAATGATCAGGCCGTGCAATTGAGGAAACAGGTATCTGTGTTTGATCTGGGTCAAGGTGCGACGCAAACCACCGCACAAAAGCCTAACAGGCAAACAAAGGCCACCCGCAAAGTATCGGCAGCAGCAAGGCCAAAATCTGCTGCACGCCGAGTCGCGAATGAACCCAAACAAGCAGCAAAAAAAGCTGCCATGCCCAATTTCCCCAAGGCTGGTACGGTAGAAGATGATGATGTGTGGGAAGAGTTTTAAAAGCATCAGGCGTTAACCGCGAATGAACGCAAATGAACGCGAATAAGAGTCAAAGGCGATAGGATTGATATGATGCATAGATTGAAGTTGTGATTTTTGGTTTGGTTTTAATTCGCGTGAATTCGCGTCCATTCGCGGTTCAAGGTTTGGGTTAGGTTGAAAACTTAAAAAGCAACAGGCCTAACCGCGAATGGACGCAAATGGACACGAATAAGGATCAAAGGCGATAGGATTGATATGATGTATAGATTGAAGTTGTGATTTTTGGCTTGGTTTTATTCGCGTGAATTCGCGTCCATTCGCGGTTCAAGGTTTGGGTTAGGTTGAAAACTTAAAAAGCAACAGGCCTAACCGCGAATGCACGCAAATGGACACGAATAAGAGTCAAAGGCGATAGGATTTATATGATGTATGGATTTGAATTGTGATTTTTGGTTTGGTTTTAATTCGCGTGAATTCGTGTCCATTCGCGGTTCAAGATTTGGATTGGGTTTAAAGAGTTTTTACATGAACAGGAGAGCAGTATGAGAAATAACCAACCGGTAACGAACAACGAAGTAGTGATGGATGATGGTCAGGTCATTATTTCAGAGACCAACCTGAAAGGCATCATCACAGAGGTCGATCAGGACTTTATCGATATTAGCGGTTTCACGCGTGAAGAGTTGATCGGCAAGAATCATAATATTATTCGTCATCCGGATATGCCCCCCTCCGCCTTCCAGTGGTTGTGGGATACCATTCGTGCTGGCCAGCCCTGGACCGGACTGGTAAAAAACCGCTGTAAGAATGGCGATTTTTATTGGGTGCAAGCCAATGTGACACCGGTATTCAAAAACGGGCAGGTTATCGGCTATGTCTCGGTACGCACCAAGCCGGGCAGATCTGAGATCGAGGCTGCACAATCGCTTTATCAGTCCATTAACGCCGGCAAGGTCGTATTGGGCAGGAAATCATTGTTGCAGAAGCTGAATTTTATCAGCCGCATGAAGTTGTGGCAGAAAATGGTCGCCATGCTATTGCTGACTGCCACCCTGTTAAGTGGATCGTGGTATATTGCCTTGCAGGGGCTCAAAACATCCAATGATGACCTGTTGGTGGCGGGCAATGATCGTAAGGTGGCGTTGGCAGCCAGCGATATCAACATGTCGGTTCTGGAGGCGACGGTCAATGCGAAGGAAGCACTCACCAGCACCGACCCTGATTATAATGCCACCCATCAGTTTTTGGTTGCCAGGCTGACCCGAATCGATAAAGATATTGCTATCCTCAAGGGGACTGACTTGGGCGAGGCGGCGCGCGCCGGCGCCAATGCCTTTCTGAAAGCGGTGCATGCCTATGTCACTGCCACCCTGCGTACGATCAGCGCGGCCACCAAAGCAGATAAAGATGGCGAATTTGATTTAGGAACCTTTGGGAATACCGTCATTCATATGGATAATGATGCATTCAAACTGATGGAAAAAACGAGCAAGGCATTTCATGATATTCAGAGTAAAGTCAGTATTGAAAGAGCGGCAGGAGCAACCGCGAAATATCATCATATCTCCAACATCTCCATGACAGCGGTTGCCGCCTCACTGTTGCTCACGCTGCTCTTCGCCTTTCTGTTTATACGCAGCTTCAGCCGCCGCTTGAAATATACCACAGAGAAACTTGGACATATCGCCGAAGGCAATTATTTCGACTGGGTGAAACTGGATTCAGAGGATGAGATTGGTGTGATGCAGGCGGGGTTGAAATCCATGCAGATCACTCAGGGCTATAATATGCTGGCAATCAATGAGCAGGCGGAAGCGGCCTTGCGGATTAAAGTGGCATTGGATCAGGTCTCCGGCAATGTGATGATTGCCGATGCCAATCTTCAAATTTTTTATATGAATTCTGCCATGCAATCATTCATGCAAAAAACAGAAGGCGAGTTCCGCAAGCAGTTGCCAAACTTCAAAGCCGATGCATTGATCGGCTCTTGTATTGATCAGTTCCATGCTAATCCATCGCATCAACGCAACCTGCTGAATCAGCTGACCAGCAGCTACGAATCGGAGGATACCTCCGTCGGTGGCTGTACGGTTCGTGTCACTGCAACGCCGATATTAAATGAAGCAGGTGAACGCATTGCCACCGTTGCAGAATGGAATGATCGAACCGCTGAAGTGGCTGTAGAACGCGAAGTGGGAACCATGGTTGCAGCTGTGCAACAGGGGGACCTCAGTACGCGTTTGAGCAACGAAGGACGCAGTGGATTCTTCGCAGAACTGGTCGATGGCTTGAATAGCGTCACGGAAACTGTTGATGGTGTTATCTGTGAAACAACAGCCGCGCTGCATGCGCTCGAGGAAGGAGATTTAACCTATCGCATGACCAGTGATTATACCGGATCATATGATGTGATTAAACAAGCTGCCAATAACACCATGATTAAACTGACTGATGTGATTGGTGATGTGAATGCATCGGCGGAAGAAGTGAGCCTTGGATCAGGTGAAATTGCCGAGGGTAACAACACACTTAATACCCGCACCCAGGAACAAGCGGCTGCACTGGAAGAAACCGCCGCCAGTATCGAAGAGATTACCGGTACCGTGCAACAAACCGCTGATAACTCCCGCCAGGCCAACCAACTGGCCTCTGATGCCAGAGATCAGGCAGAAAAAGGTGGCGAAG
>JALUWF010000407.1 GCA_027019785.1 Mariprofundus sp.
CGCATATAGTCAGTTAAATGCTTGGCTATCGTTACAGTGCGAGAGCGAAGGGCGATAACCCGTTCAAAATCTTTGGTCTGATATTCACCATCAGGAATCTCTCTGCCATACCGATCCAGTTCACCCTTGCTGGGTCGCCAGCCGGTTGCATCCACGGCGGTGATAACACGGTGTACCCGATAAGGCGCAAGAAACCCGTCATCAATGCCTTGTTTCAGACTGTATGTGTAGATGGGGTTGCCGAAATATTTGTAGGTATCCTGATTATCTGCGCGCTTTGGCGTTGCTGTCATACCAAGCTGATAGGCAGACTTAAAGTATTCAAGAATCTCCCGCCAATTGCTGTCGTCCCGAGCACTGCCACGGTGGCATTCATCAACAATAATGAGATCAAAAAAATCAGGCGAAAACTCTTTATACAGTCCCGGACGGTGTTCATCTTTAGCAAGAGCCTGGTAAATCGCGAAATAGATTTCCCTGCTTGTGGTGATTTCACCTTTTTCAATCTTGTAGCGAGCATCGCCAAACGGGGTGAAGGTTTTATCTTTGGGGTCATCAATTAGCACATTGCGGTCGGCGAGAAACAGGATGCGAGGTTTACGGTAACTACCATCCCGGTTCCAGCGTGAATTCCATAATTTCCAGCAAATCTGAAAGGCTGTGACCGTTTTCCCTGTGCCGGTTGCCATGGTGATCAATATGCGCCGTTTGCCCTGCAATACGGATTGTACGACCCGGTTTATGGCAATCTGCTGATAATACCGTGGAGAAAAGACGGAGACATGGTGATACGGAGCCAGTAGCGTATCAACACCCTCATTCGATATTTTTGCTGAGCCTTGTAGGCGGGCAAACAGTTCTTCCGGTGAAGGGTATGCGGATAAAAGGGTTTCTTCACCCGTTGTATAATCGAATTCAAGTATTTCATGTCCATTGGTAGCATAGGCGAACTTCAATCCCAGAATTTCCGCATAATCCTTGGCCTGTTGCATTCCAGTGCCAACAGGATCGCTTTCGGGCTTTGCTTCAACAACAGCGATTGGAAAGTCACGATTATAGCGGAGAAGGTAATCAGATCTTTTTTGTTCTCCGCGCCGGGTTTTATTGCCATGAAATTCAACACGGCCATCAGTGAAGGTATATTGCTCAGTCAGTGAATGAGGCGTGCTCTCCCAGCCAGACGCCTGAAGTTTTGGTGTGACGTAAATTCGGCAAGTATCAGCTTCATTATAAGACATAGTTAAATATTTACGCTACTGCCAGCCGCAGAGAATCGCCAACGCAGAAATCTGCATGGTGCGACAATGCCAGCGTTTTTTTAGGCTTGGGAGCAGTTGCAGTTCGATGTTGTCAAAGATTCGTGGCATGTATAACTCCCCCGCAGCCTTAAGCATAGTCGGTGAATTTATATTTGCATGTGAATCGTTTACAGGCACACGGTTTGTTGCATGTTAACCTGACATCCGGACACAAAAAAAGGCACCAACAGGCGCCTTTTTTTGTGTTTGTGCGATGCTTAAGCTGCTTCTGCCGCTTCACCACTGTCGGTGCGATCATCAATGACCTGCGTCAATTCTTCCAGCACCTCTGCATCAGGCAGCACTTCGGCTGCTTCTTCAGAAGCATCTGCCGCTCCCGGTTTGGGTGCCTGACGCGCAGCCAGACCAGTGCCAGCCGGCAACAGCCGGCCGAGAATCACATTCTCTTTCAGACCCATCAGCCAGTCGACCTTGCCTGCCAGTGCAGCTTCAGTGATCACACGCGTGGTCTCCTGGAAGGATGCCGCTGAAATGAAGGACTCCGTACTCAATGAGGACTTGGTGATACCCAGCAGAATCGGCTCGAATGTGGCCGGCGCCTTGCCTGCTGCAACCAACTTGCGATTGGCCTGCAGAACATGTTTGCGAATCGGCATTTCATCCGCCACATATTGCGACTGACCCGGATCAATAATCTGCACCTTGCGCATCATCTGTCGGGCAATCACTTCAATATGTTTATCGTTAATCTTCACGCCCTGCAGACGATAAACCTCCTGAATTTCATCAGTCAGATAATTGGCCAGCGCTTCAACGCCGAGCACCTTGAGGATATCCTGCGGGGCAGGGGAACCTTCCATCAGACGTTCACCGCGACGTACGCGATCGCCTTCCTGAACCAGAATCTGAGATCCCTTCGGAATCTGATATTCCAGCTTATCGGAGGCATCGGATGGCTCGACATAGACGCGGCGTTTACCACGAATATCTTTACCGAAGGAGATCACGCCGTCAGCGCCGGCAATAAAGGCCAGATTTTTCGGCTTGCGCGCTTCGAACAGCTCGACCACGCGCGGCAGACCACCGGTAATATCCTTGGTTTTGCCGGCTTCGCGTGGAATACGTGCCAGCACGTCGCCTGCTTTCACTTCTGTTTCGTTATCCACATTCAGAATGGCCCCCGGTGACAGGAAGTAGCGAGCTGGCGTATTGGTACGGGTCAGGATAATCGGATCGCCGGCCGGATCTTTCGGGTCGACCAGATGAATCTGCGGACGCAATGCATCCTTGCGAGTGTCCGCCTGCTGCGTCACCACGTGACTGGAAAGCCCGGTCACTTCATCGGACTGCTCGTGAATGGTGATGCCTTCTTCCAGATCGATAAAACGCAGCAGACCATCCGTTTCGGCAATCAGCGGCATGGTATATGGATCCCATTCTGCCAGTTTATCACAGGCCTTGATCTTGGCAGCCTCCTTGACCAGCAGATGTGCGCCATAGGGGACACGATGGCGCTCCATCTCTTTACCCCTGGCATCAACAATGACGGCCTCGGTATGGCGGTTAATGACGATTTCTGCACCATGCGTGTCGGTAACCGTAATCGCCTCTTCCAGTTTGGCCACACCACCGAATTTCGCCTCTATATGTGCCTGCTCGGCAGATCGCGAAGCCGTACCGCCCACATGGAAGGTACGCATGGTAAGCTGTGTGCCCGGTTCGCCAATCGACTGGGCGGCAATCACACCGACTGTTTCGCCAATACCCACCGGCGTGCCATGCCCCAGATCACGGCCATAACAGTTGGCGCAGACGCCTTCTTCAGCTTCACAGGTTAACACAGAACGGATACGAACCACTTCAATACCGGCCGCATCAATCTTTTCGGCCAGTTCCTCATTCACCATGGCACCGGCAGGCGCCACCTCATCACCGGAAATCGGATCGACGGCGGCTTCCAGCAATACGCGCCCCAACACACGTTCATACAACGGTTCAATCACTTCACCGCCTTCGACCAGCGCAGTCAGGGTAACCCCGCCGCTGGTACCGCAGTCCTGCTCCCGAACCACAGCATCCTGCGCCACATCAACCAGACGTCGGGTCAGATAACCGGAGTTGGCCGTCTTCAATGCCGTATCGGCCAGACCTTTGCGGGCGCCGTGGGTAGAGATGAAGTATTGCAGAATAGTCAAACCTTCACGAAAGTTAGCCGTGATCGGCGTTTCAATAATGGAGCCATCCGGCTTGGCCATCAAGCCGCGCATGCCGGCCAGTTGGCGAATCTGCTGAGCAGAACCGCGCGCGCCTGAATCAGCCATCATATAGACCGGATTAAAAGTCTTGGCTTCTTCCTTTTGCGTGCCGTCCGCACTGGTCAGTTCTTCGCTGGACAAGTTATCCATCATCGCACGGGCCACTTTCTCCGTGGTATGTGTCCATAAGTCGACAACCTTGTTATAACGTTCGCCAGCAGTAATCAAACCATCAGCATACTGTTTCTGCACCTTGGCTACTTCCGCCTCAGTCGCAGCTACAGTCGTAGCCTTGCTGTCCGGCACCACCACGTCGCCCAGCGCAAATGATGCGCCGGATTTCGTAGCATAATGATAACCTAGATCTTTCAGGCGATCTGCCAACAGCACCGTCGCTTTATTACCTGCGGCGCGATAGCAATCTTCGATCAGCTGCGCCACATCTTTCTTGGTTAATTCGCGATTGATACATGAAAATGCCATTTCATCCGGCAAAATGGTGGACAGAATAGCACGCCCAACCGTGGTCTTTTCACGTTTGCCACGTATTCTGCACACAATACGACTATGCAACTCGGTGACACCCGCATCCAGTGCGCGCAGCACCTCTTGCTGCGAGGCAAAGATCATACCCTCACCCTTGCCAAACGGACGTTCGCGGCTGAGATAATAGATACCCAGAACCATATCCTGCGTCGGCACGATCACCGGCTTGCCGGTGGCAGGCGACAGAATGTTGTTGGTGGACAGCATCAGGGCGCGCGTTTCAGTCTGCGCTTCAATGGAAAGCGGGACATGTACAGCCATCTGATCGCCATCGAAATCGGCGTTGAAGGCTGTACAGACCAGCGGATGCAACCGAATAGCCTTGCCTTCCACCAATACCGGCTCGAAAGCCTGAATACCAAGCCTGTGCAGCGTCGGCGCACGGTTTAGCATGACCGGATGCTGGTAAATCACTTCGGCCAGAATATCCCAAACTTCTGGAATACCCTGCTCAACCAGCTTCTTGGCCGCCTTGATCGTGTTGGCCAGACCACGCAACTCGAGTTTATTGTAGATAAACGGTTTGAACAGTTCCAGCGCCATCTTCTTGGGCAGACCGCACTGATGCAGCTTCAGATCCGGTCCAACCACAATGACGGAACGACCGGAATAGTCCACGCGTTTACCGAGCAAATTCTGACGAAAACGACCCTGCTTACCTTTGATGACATTGGACAGAGATTTCAGCGGACGGCGGTTATTGCCGGTAATCGGCTTGCTGCGGCGATCATTATCGAACAGCGCATCGACAGACTCCTGCAACATACGTTTTTCATTACGCGTAATGATTTCCGGAGCATTCAGTTCCAGCAGTCGTTTCAGACGGTTGTTGCGGTTAATCACGCGGCGATAGAGATCATTCAGATCAGAGGTGGCGAAACGACCGCCATCAAGCGGTACCAGCGGACGAATTTCCGGTGGCAGTACCGGAATCACATTCAGAACCATCCATTCCGGGCGATTGCCTGAGCCAAGCATCGCTTCCACTGTGGACAGACGCTTGGTCAGCTTGGTCAGCTTGGTCACGGCTTTGGTTGCCCCGATCTGGGCGCGCAAACTCTGGCGCTCTTCTTCCAGATCAATATTTTTCAACATTTCCTGCAAAGCTTCAGCACCCATGCCAGCGCGAAACTCCTCGCCGTACTCCTCGAATGCCTCAATATGCTCCTCTTCGGTCAGGATTTGAAATTGTTCCAGACTGGTCAAGCCCGGATCAAGTACAATGTAGGACTCGAAATAGAGTACGCGTTCCAGCTCTTTCAGGGTTTTATCCAGCAGCAATCCAATACGGGACGGCAGGCTCTTCAAAAACCAGATGTGCGCCACCGGTGCAGCCAGATCAATGTGCCCCATACGCTCACGGCGTACCTTGGATTGAATCACTTCTACCGAACATTTTTCACACACCACGCCACGATGTTTCAGGCGCTTGTATTTACCGCACAGACACTCGTAATCTTTGATCGGCCCGAAAATCTTGGCACAAAACAGGCCATCGCGCTCCGGCTTGAAGGTACGATAGTTGATCGTTTCAGGCTTCTTAACCTCGCCATACGACCAGGAACGAATTTTTTCCGGGCTGGCCAGCCCGACCCGCAGTCCATCAAAATCCTGGATGCTGGACGGCTTCTGGAACATTCTAAGCAGTTCTTGCATGGCTTATTCTCCTTCCTTCTCGGTCGGGCGTTTGACCATAGCCAGATCAATACCCAGTGCATTCAATTCTTTAGTCATGACGTTGAATGATTCCGGAATTCCGGCATCGAACGACATGTCGCCACGGACAATGGATTCATACATCTTGGTGCGTCCCTGCACATCGTCCGACTTCACAGTCAGCATCTCCTGCAGGGTGTAGGCCGCGCCATAGGCTTCCAGCGCCCACACTTCCATCTCACCGAAACGTTGGCCTCCAAACTGTGCCTTACCACCCAGCGGCTGCTGTGTGACCAGCGAATAAGGGCCGGTTGAACGAGCATGAATCTTCTCATCCACAAGATGATGTAGTTTCAGAATATACATAGCGCCAATCGTCACCTGACGATCGAAGGCCTCGCCTGTACGCCCGTCATACAGTGTTGTCTGGCCGCTTTCAGATACGCCCGCCAGATTCAACATGCGATTGAGATGTGATTCCTTGGCGCCGTCAAATGCCGGTGTCGCAATCGGCACACCGCCGCACAGATTATTGGCCAACTCAAACAACGCTTCATCATCCATGCCTGCAATATCTGTACAGGCCGATCTGTCCTCATCGTAAATATCGAGCAGGAAGGCTTTGAGCTCATCAGATGCAACGCTTTCCTTCAGCATCCTTTCGATTTTTTTACCCAGCACGCTGGCTGCCAGGCCCATATGAATTTCAAAAATCTGCCCGATATTCATACGTGAAGGCACGCCCAGCGGGTTCAGACAGATATCCACCGGCGTACCGTCCTCGGTAAACGGCATATCTTCTTCCGGTACAATAATCGAAATCACACCCTTGTTACCATGGCGGCCAGCCATTTTATCGCCCGGTTGCAGCTTACGCTTCACAGCCACAAATACTTTCACCACCTTGATGACGCCAGGTTTCAGTTCTGAACCTTCGCGCACCTTGGCTACCTTCTCCTCAAAACGGGACTCCAGCTTGCCGCGCTCTTTATCCATTGATTCATGAATCTCGGCCAGACGCTCATTCATCGCATCATCTTGCACCGAAACCGCCGACAGATCGCGCAGGTTAAGTGCTTCAACATGCACCTCGCTAATCACCTCACCCTGTTTCAAACCCTTGAATTGGGCAGCACGCTGACCAACCAGCAGTGCATTCAAACGGCTGACTGCATTGGCTTCCAGAATGCGACGTTCGTCTTCCTTATCGCTGTAAAGCTGTTCAATGGACATCTCTTCAATCGATTTGGCACGATCATCTTTCTCATCGCCACGGCGCGTGAAAATCTGCACATCCACGACAATGCCCTCTTCGCCCGGCTTCACGCGCATGGATGTATCACGCACATCTGACGCCTTTTCGCCAAAGATAGCGCGCAGTAGCTTCTCTTCCGGCGACAGTTGTGTTTCACCCTTCGGAGTAATCTTGCCGACCAGAATATCGCCCTGCTTCACTTCCGCACCGATATAGGCGATACCACAATCATCGAGATGACGCAGTGCATCTTCACCGACATTAGGAATATCACGGGTAATCTCTTCTTCACCCAGCTTGGTATCCCGGGCAACTGCCTCAAATTCTTCAATATGAATAGAGGTATAGACATCATCCTTGACCAACTTTTCGTTGATCACAATGGCATCCTCAAAGTTGTAGCCGCGCCACGGCATGAATGCGACCAGCACATTGCGCCCCAGAGCCAACTCACCCATATCAGTGGACGGACCATCAGCAATGATATCGCCCCTGGCAACCAGTTCGCCCATCTTGACCAGCGGACGCTGATTGAAGCAGGTGTTCTGGTTGGAACGGCGATACTTGAACAGGCGGTATATATCCACGCCCGGCTCGCCTTCAACCTGCTCGTCATCATTCACACGAACCACGATACGGCTGCCGTCCACACGTTCAACCGCGCCGCTGCGACGAGCGACCTGCGACACGCCTGAGTCGCGCGCCAACGGCGCTTCCATGCCTGTGCCCACCAACGGCTTCTCTGAACGCAGCAAAGGCACTGCCTGACGCTGCATGTTCGAGCCCATCAGGGCGCGGTTGGCATCATCATGCTCAAGGAAAGGAATCAGACCGGCACAAACGGAAATCACCTGGGTTGGCGATACATCCATATAGTTGATCTCGGCTGGCGTTGCCATAATGAACTCGCCGCCCTGCCGGCACTGCACCAAGTCAGCAACAAAGTTACCATCTTCGCCTACAACAGCATTGGCCTGTGCAATCACCGGGGTGCTTTCATCAATGGCAGACAGGTATTCCACGTCATCAGTAATGTTGCCATCCACCACCTTGCGATAGGGTGATTCCAGGAAACCAAAATCATTCACCTTGGCATAGGTCGCCAGAGAGTTGATCAGACCAATGTTCGGACCTTCAGGTGTTTCAATCGGGCACAGGCGACCATAATGGGTCGGATGCACATCGCGCACTTCGAAACCAGCACGTTCGCGAGAGAGTCCGCCGGGACCAAGCGCAGAGATGCGGCGCTTGTGGGTCACTTCGGAAAGCGGGTTGGTCTGATCCATAAACTGCGACAGTTGCGATGAGCCGAAAAATTCTTTCACGGATGCAATCAATGGTTTGGCATTGACCACGTCAGACGGCATCATTTCAGTCAGATCGCCGGAACTCAAGCGCTCACGAATTGCACGCTCCATGCGCACCAGACCAACACGAATCTGGTTTTCCAGCAACTCACCCACTGAGCGCAAACGCCGATTACCCAGGTGGTCGATATCATCGACTTCGCCAATGCCATCACGCAAGGAGAGCAGGGTATCGAGCGTCAGCAGAATATCTTCAACGCGCAGCGTGCCCTGATCCAGCGGCACATCGTCATTGCTGATATCCAGACGTGAATTGAGCT
Source organism: Mariprofundus sp. (assembly GCA_027019785.1). GTDB lineage: Bacteria > Pseudomonadota > Zetaproteobacteria > Mariprofundales > Mariprofundaceae > Mariprofundus. The sequence continues at coordinate 8,599 of JALUWF010000407.1, forward strand.
TCATACGACCGACGCGGGAGAGATCATAGCGCGATTTATCATAGAACAACGACTCAAACAGCGCGCGCGCAGTTTCCACCGTTGGCGGTTCACCGGGGCGCATCATACGATAAATTTCAACACGGGCTTCTTCACGCGACTGTACCATATCGAGCCGCAGCGTATCGGCCAGCCATGGGCCGCGCACCGATGCATCAATGAGCAGGCAATCAAATTTTTTGATGCCGGCGCCCTGCAAAGCTGAAATAGCCTCTTCTGTCAGTTCCTGATTATGGTCGATCAGAATCTCGCCGCCTTCAATCAGGATCGGTTCGGCGGACACCTCGCCAATCACGGATTCGAACGGCACATCAATCCATTCGACCTCAGCTTCAGTCAACCGTTTAATGGCCAGCTTGGTGAATTTTTTGCCTTCGGAAACAATCTTCTTGTTGCCAATCTTGATCGTTGTCACTGCGCGCGTACCGACAAACTTTTCAGCTTCAAATTTCACCTGAATGCCTTTCTTCAAGAAACGATAGGTTCGGCGCTGAAAAAAACGATCCAGGATTTCCTGGGTGGAAAGGCCTAATGCCTTGAGCAGAATTCCGCAAGGCATCTTACGGCGCAGGTCGATCCGGAAGTTCACATGATCCTTGGCGTCAAATTCGAAATCCAGCCAGGAGCCACGGTAGGGAATCACGCGCGCTTTGAACAGAAATTTACCGGAAGCATGTGTTTTGCCTTTATCATGATCAAAAAACACACCGGGAGAGCGGTGCATCTGGGACACGATGGCCCGCTCGGTACCGTTGATAATAAACGAACCATATTCGGTCATGTTGGGGATTTCACCCATGTATACGGACTGATCGCGTACTTCGCGTACTTTACGGTTTTTACGAGAATGTCCGTCCGATTCAAAAATCTTCAGGCGTAATTTCACTTTTACAGGCAATGCATACGTCAAATCACGCCGACGGCATTCATCCAGATCATAACGAGGAGGACTATACTCAAATCCTTCAAAACCAAGTTCTGCGTTACCACCATAATCACGCACCGGAAATACAGAATTAAACACCTTGTACAGGCGTGAGTCATTCATTGCAGTACCATAGCCCATAAACTCATGGTAGGACTCCGTCTGCAATGCCAACATATTCGGCATGTCGATCGGCGAGTGGATAGTGCCGTAATTCTTACGTATACGTTTCAGTGATGCTTGCTTGGCCATGATACCCTCGAACTGTAAAATTGATCATCTGTAAAAAAAACCGCGAAAAAAGCCAAGCCCCGGCAGCTTACGCTACCGGGGATTAACCTTTTTCACTTATGTGTGAAAGCGGAACAATGAGTAAAGCTTACTTCAGCTCTACAGATGCGCCTGCTGCTTCCAGCTTACCCTTGACATCTTCAGCCTCATCCTTGGATACGCCTTCCTTGACGTTGCCCGGTACGCCGTCCACCACTGCCTTGGCTTCTTTCAGACCCAGACCTGTGACCTCACGTACTGCCTTGATTACCTGAATTTTCTTTTCACCCACACTGGTCAGAACAACATTGAATTCAGTCTGCTCTTCAGCCGCTGCTTCGCCACCTGCTGCTGCAGGTCCTGCTGCTACTGCGACAGGCGCAGCAGCGGATACGCCGAACTTGTCTTCCAAAGCTGTTACCAGCTCTGAGAGTTCCAATACGGTCATAGTTTCGATTGCTTCGATTAATTCATCTTTTGTGATTGCCATTTTTTTAGCTCCTCTTGCTATAGTTTTAAAGTATTAGTGATAAATGATTTTACGGCTATGTTACACGGTCTCTTTCTGGTCGCGAATGGCCGCCAGTGTGCGGACGAACGATGCAGGTACTTCTGCCAATGTACGGACGAATCCGGAAATCGGTGACTGCATGCTGCCCAGCATTTTGGCAAGCAAAACTTCGCGTGATGGCAGGCTTGCCAATGCCTTAACACCGGAAACATCCACCATTTTACCGTCGAGAACACCACCTTTGACATCGAGCGCTTCGTGCTTTTTGGCAAATTCGGCAATGGCTTTAGCCATACCAACCGGATCTTTACCATATGCAATTGCGACCGGGCCGGTGAACAATTCAGACGCTGCTTTAAAGTCCGTACCTTCAGCAGCGCGGCGAGCCAAAGTATTCTTGACCACCTGTAGTGACACATCTGCATTATGCAGACTGCGGCGCAAATCACCCATTTCGGTGACAGTCAAACCGCGATAGTGTGTCACCACACCTGCTGTTGATTCGGACCAGGCAGCGTGAAGTTCTTCGACAATGCGTTGTTTGTCATTTTTATTCACATTTACCCCCTTGCTTTTCGACCCGCGCAAGTGAGCTTGCACTCCATCTATTGCTGGAAGGATTTCTCCAATTAAGCCTTACTCTTGCGAGTTCGGCTCCTGCAGTCTTGGACGGATCGTTATTTTCGACTTCCCCTCGCCTGATCTTCTTATCTGATCAATCAGCCTTGGTTAAAGTCGATTCTTTTATGCCCGTAGGCAAACGATTGGTTATCACCAATCAAACTTTTGCCGCCTTGGCGGCCCTAATCAGGCGTGCAACGCATGATTATTACAGCGTGGTTTCATCCACGCGAACGCCGGCACCCATCGTTGATGAGATCGACATTTTCTGCATGTAACGACCTTTGGATGAAGCAGGCTTCATACGATTGAGATCTGCCAGCAACGAGTCAATATTCTCATTGAGCTTGGCCGCATCAAACGAACGACGCCCAACGGGGGCATGAATAACACCGCCCTTATCTACACGCACCTCAATCTGACCGGCTTTAATTGCAGTCACTGCCTTGGTAACATCCATAGTCACCGTACCCAGTTTTGGATTTGGCATCAGACCACGCGGCCCCAATACACGGCCCAGACGACCGACTTGCGCCATCATGTCCGGTGTAGCCACAACGCGATCAAAATCCATGAAACCGCCCTGCACCTTTTCGACCAGATCTTCAGCACCAACAAAATCAGCACCGGCAGCTATTGCTTCTTCAGCCTTCGCACCCTTGGCGAACACGGCAACGCTCACGCTCTTACCCGTGCCATTGGGAAGAGAAATAGAACCGCGAACCATCTGATCGGCATGACGCGGGTCAACACCCAGCTTGATGGCCACATCAACAGACTCATCAAATTTCGTGCCCGGCTGTGCCAGAATTGCATCCACAGCTTCTTTTACAGTTACAGCCTGAGCTGGCACAGCGGCCAGGCTTGCTTGCATACGTTTGGTTACTTTTGCCATCGTTATCCCCTTAGCCTTCAACTTCCAGACCCATGGAACGGGCGGTGCCTTCAATGATTTTCATGCCAGCTTCTACATCATAGCAGTTCAGGTCAGGCATTTTGGTCTCTACAATCTCACGGATCTGGGCGCTGGTGACTTTACCGACTTTTCTCTTGTTCGGTTCACCGCTACCCTTCTTCAGGTTTGCCGCTTTCAGCAGCAACACTGAGGCGGGCGGGGTCTTAATAACGAAATCAAAGGAACGATCCGCATAGACGCTGATCACAACCGGAAGCGTCAGACCTTTTTCCATCTCCTGCGTCTTGGCGTTGAAAGCCTTACAGAATTCCATAATATTCACACCAGCCTGGCCGAGAGCCGGGCCTACTGGCGGAGCAGGATTTGCGGAGCCCGCAGGCACCTGCAATTTCACGATTTTATCGAGTTTTTTTGCCATTTAATTCTCCAACCGGCGTCAGACTCCAGCCTTTCACCTTTATTCGCATGCCAGCTTCGCCGACTCTGCTCCCGCATTCTCTATATTTTGCGGTAACCCCTCACATCCTGTGAAGGATTTGATTCTCATTCAGGATAAAGGCAGCGCCTTTATCCTTTTTCAACCTGAATATATTCCAACTCTACTGGCGTAGGACGTCCAAAAATCGACACGCTCACCTTTAATTTAGCCTTTTCTTCCATCACCTCTTCAACCACGCCGTTAAAGGATGCGAACGGGCCATCAATGACACGTACAGCCTCTCCGATATCAAACATCACTTTCGGTTTCGGTCGTTCAATACCCTCTTCAATCTGATGTAGCAAGGCATCTACTTCTCGCTGAGGCATCGGACGCGGCTTGCCACCCGAGCCAAGAAAATCACTAACTTGACGCGTATCTTTTACGACATGCCAGGTTTCATCATTCAGTTCCATCTGGACAAGTATATAACCGGGGAAAAATTTACGCTGAGACGTTACCTTCTGACCGTTTTTTAATTCGACCACATCCTCTCGCGGCACCATTATCTCACCGAACTTGTCACCCAGCTCTGCGCGCTCGATATTTTCCCGCAACATCCGCTCCACTTTATCTTCAAAGTTGGAGTAGACTTGGACTGCATACCATTGCATCGTCATTAGATCACCTTCTGTACAAGCCAGCTCAAGCTTGAATCAATAAGCCACAAAAAGAAGGCGATAAAGAGCACCATGACAAACACCATCAGCGTTGACTGTACTGTCTCCTTGCGCTCCGGCCACGTCACCTTTCTGGTTTCGACCTTCACCTCATTCATGAATTTCCGCATATCTGCGACACGACTCATACATAAGCTCCTATTCTACCCTACACACTCAAAAACTGGCAGGCGAGGAGGGACTCGAACCCACAGCACCCGGTTTTGGAGACCGGTACTCTACCAATTGAGCTACTCGCCTAACATGTGTGGCTTCCGCCACCCGCTATAAAACAACCCCGCGCGATCGGCACTAAAGGCCATGATCACCACAACTGCCTCATATCCAACGGCTTATTTGCCGATTTTTGTTTCCTTGTGCATAGTATGTTTACGACAAGAGCTGCAGTATTTACTCAATACCAGTTTATCTGTCATCGTACGTTTATTTTTATCAGTCGTGTAATTGCGACGTTTGCACTCTTCACACGCCAAAGCAAGCAGTTCACGCATTTCTTATTCTCCAGTGACGGCAAAGCGGTAGCAGGTAAAACCTGCCACCGCTGCCAGTTCTTCTCAGCTTTTTTACTTACTAATGTCGGTAACGACGCCAGCGCCGACCGTGCGACCGCCTTCGCGGATGGCGAAGCGCAGCTCTTTATCCATGGCGATTGGTGTAATCAGCTCAACAGTCATTGAGATATTATCGCCAGGCATCACCATTTCTGTGCCTTCCGGCAGGGTGACTGAACCAGTCACGTCTGTGGTACGGAAGTAGAACTGTGGACGATAGCCATTGAAGAATGGTGTATGACGACCACCTTCATCCTTGGTCAGAATATAGGCTTCAGCCTTGAAGCTGGTGTGCGGCGTAATCGAACCGGGCTTGGCCAATACCTGACCACGCTCAACATCTTCACGCTTGGTGCCGCGCAACAGCACTCCGACGTTATCGCCTGCTTGACCCTGATCGAGCAACTTGTGGAACATTTCAACACCGGTACACGTCGACACAACTGTGTCTTTAATACCAACGATTTCGATCTCTTCACCAACTTTTACAACGCCCTGCTCAATACGACCGGTCACAACCGTACCGCGACCTGAAATCGAGAACACATCTTCAATCGGCATCAGGAATGGCTTGTCAATCGGACGTTCTGGTGTTGGAATAAATGTATCAACCGCGTCCATCAGCTTGTGAATGGAGGCTGCGCCAATGTCTGATGTATCGCCTTCCAGTGCCTTCAGTGCAGAACCGATGATGATTGGCGTGTCATCGCCCGGGAAATCGTAGGAGTCCAGCAATTCGCGAACTTCCATTTCAACCAGTTCCAGCAGCTCGTCATCATCAACCATGTCGGCCTTGTTCAGATAAACAACCAGATGCGGTACGTTTACCTGACGTGCCAGCAATACATGCTCGCGGGTCTGAGGCATCGGGCCATCAGCAGCGGACACAACCAGAATACCTCCATCCATCTGAGCCGCACCGGTAATCATATTCTTCACATAATCGGCATGGCCGGGGCAATCCACATGGGCGTAGTGACGGGCTTCTGTCTCATACTCTACATGCGCAGTTGCTATGGTAATACCACGCGCGCGCTCTTCAGGTGCGCCATCGATATCGCCGTAATCCTTGAATTCAGCTCCGCCTGTTTCAGACAGAACCTTGGTGATCGCAGCGGTCAACGTCGTCTTGCCATGGTCAACGTGACCAATGGTGCCAATGTTAACGTGCGGCTTGGTGCGCTCGTACTTTTCCTTTGCCATTTCGCTTCTCCGTTTTCATTTTATCAACCATTTTTCAACCACGACAGTTATTGGCATTGCTATGCAAACATCTGTCAAACTGGAGCCCAGGGCGGGAATTGAACCCGCGACCTCATCCTTACCAAGGATGTGCTCTACCCCTGAGCTACCTGGGCCATTTCCATACGTCCATGTATGAACAAATGGAGCGGGTGGCGGGAATCGAACCCGCGTCATCAGCTTGGAAGGCTGAGGTGCTACCATTGTACCACACCCGCGTGCCGGGAGAAGCTCAGGGAACTTCTACCGTAACTGGTGGAGAGGGCTGGATTCGAACCAACGTAGGCTGAGCCAGCAGATTTACAGTCTGCCCCCTTTAGCCACTCGGGAACCTCTCCATACACGCCTTCACAAGATGACCATGTGGTCAGTCCAAAAGGGCGCGCGATACTGCATCTTTGTCGCATACTGTCAAGTAACATCTATCGAGCAATAGACAAAAATGACTTAACTGGAGCCGGCAACAGGATTCGAACCCGTGGCCTGCTGATTACAAATCAGCTGCTCTACCAACTGAGCTATGCCGGCAAGGGTGGCGCATCATACCGAGCAAACAACCGAACTCAAGCATGAATTATCCGGGCAGTACCGTTTAATCGTTAATGATCAAAATATAATGCTGTTACCGCCCATCCAGACGCAACAATACCGGAGCGGGAACCAGAGCTGACACATCACCGCCCATGGTAGATATTTCACGTATAAATCGTGAAGAAACAAAGGTATAGTCTTCTCGTGCCATAACAAAAGCAGTTTCGATCGCGGCATCAAGACGGCGATTCATGGTCGCCATTTGAAATTCATATTCAAAGTCGGATGCTGCTCGCAGGCCTCGTAATATTGCATGGGCCTGAAAACCATGCGCCAAGTCCACCAACAGGCCTGAAAACCGTGCGACTTCGACATTCGGTTCGGCAATAAATGTTTCACACACCATGGCAAATCGCGCCTCCACATCAAACATGGGCCCCTTGTTCGGATTATCGGCAACACCTATCACAATGCGGTCAAATAATTTTAATCCGCGCCTCACCACATCGACATGGCCCAGCGTAATTGGATCAAATGTACCAGGATAAATGGCTGTTTGTTTCATATAAGCTCCAGCGTAAAACTATGTATATATCATCACGCATGCCACAGTCCATGTTCACAGACAATGCCGCTAAGATTGGCATAGGGCGTTACATCAAATGCCGGGTTGTTGGCCAACACCCCCGGTGCAGCAACGCGAATGTCCTGAATCCGGTTTGTATCATCCATGCCATCGATCCGCAGCACTTCGTTTTCATTTCTCTGCTCAATCGGAATCTCGCTACCACTCGGACAACCAGCATCAAATGTTGAAGTCGGTGCAGCAACATACATCGGAACACCGTGTTCTCTGGCCGCCAACGACAGCGCATAAGTACCAATTTTATTAGCCACATCGCCATTGGCAGCAATGCGATCTGCGCCAACAACAATTGCATCCACCCTCCCCTGCGCGATCATCCATGCAGCAGCACCATCGGCCTGAATACGGCACGCAACACCTTCCTGAGACAACTCCCATGCGGTTAGACGAGCACCCTGCAACCTTGGCCGCGTCTCATCCACCCATACAAATGGGTTCTCACCGGCTTGCGCCAGATGGTATATACCGGCAGTTGCCGTGCCCCAATCCACAGCAGCCAACCAGCCAGCATTGCAATGTGTCAGAATCTGTCGTTGTCCAACCGCAAGCAAACCAGCCATATGTTCACCTATGCACCGATTCGCAGACACCTCGCCATCAGCATATGCTTGCGCGCACTCAACCATTCGACTCAACTGTGGATTCGACTCAGCACATAGTTGCATGACATTGCAAGCGTGAAACAGGTTTACGGCAGTTGGCCTCGTTCTCCTGAATCTAGGCAGCCAGTATTCCATAAAACGCTCTTGACCCTCGTTCCAGGCCAGCGCCAGCCCATGTGCTGCAGCCGCACCTATGCTTGGTGCGCCACGCACCTGCATCGACTCTATCGCAACGGCCACTTCCTCAGCTTTTATCGTAACAACCTGCTCAAATCGATGGGGCAATAGTCTTTGCTCTATCCACTGAACGCCGCCAGATTCAACATGCCAGTTTACCGCCCTGTAAAAATTACCATTCACTCTCATCAGTCAAGCTCACATAATTATTATATAACTATTTGTTTTTCAAGAACTTCATATCAGATCCTTAGTTTTCGTAGCACCCCATCCAACTCTGCAGCTTGGGTGTATCTGATGCGCATTTCCCCAGCTCCATCCTTTTTACAGACAATCTCTACCGACAACCCGAGCTTTCGAGTCAATTCATCCTGCAGTGCCACCACATCGGCATCCAATTTTTTTTTAGCCGCTTCCGGAATCGGTCTGGCGGCTTTTTTCGCCTCGCGCTCCATCTGACGTGCACTCCACCCATGTTCAATACATTGGCGCGCAAGGTTCTCTGCAACAGGTGTAGACAAACCGACCAGCGGGCGGGCGTTGCCCATGCTCAACTGTCGGCTTCCAATCATATCTTGAATGCAATCTGACAACTGAAGCAACCGGATCAAATTACTCACCTGGACGCGCGATAAGCCGATCTTTTCAGCAACCTGCTGCTGCGTACATCCAAATTCATCGATCATTCTCCGATATGCCTGAGCGGATTCGATGGCAGTCAAGTCATCGCGCTGCTCATTTTCGATAATTGCCAGTTCGAGTGCCTGTAAATCATTCACCTTGCGGATCACAGCCGGAATTTCTGTCAATCCCGCCGCCTGCGAGGCTCTCCATCGCCGTTCCCCCGCAATCAACTCGTAACCATCACCCTTAGGACGGATCAGTATCGGCATTAAAACACCCTCTTGCCGAATCGATTCCGTTAATGCTTCCAACCCATCGTTTGAAAAATGACTTCTGGGCTGATAACTATTTGGCTTAATTTTTGAGATCGGGATATGTGTTGTCTGCCGCATCACCTCCGGGGTAGGCGTATCCCCCAACAGCGCATTGAGTCCGCGACCAAGGCCGCGATTTTTTACTACTGCCATACTCCCTCCCACATGTTTACCATTCCGTCACACCTCACGACGATGCATAAATTCTCTGGCGACAGACAAATATGCCTGTGCACCTTTCGAACGCACATCATGATACATGACAGGTACGCCATAACTTGGCGCTTCGGACAAGCGGACATTTCTTGGAATAATCTCTTCATACACCTGTGAACCAAAATATGCTCTAACATCCTGTTCGACCAGTGTGGATAAATTATTTCTACGATCCACCATCGTGAGTAAAATCCCATCCATAGCCAATGATTCGTTCAAAACCTGTCTAATTCGACGAATGGAATCCATCAATTGCGTCAACCCTTCCATCGCATAAAACTCTGTTTGTAATGTTACCATTACATAGTCCGATGCTGTCAATGCATTTACCGTCAGCAAACTCAGTGCCGGAGGGCAATCTATAAAAACAAAGTCAAACCTTTCCCCGTTATATTCATCCAATGCCTGATTTAACTTCAGCTCGCGTCCAATTTCGCTAACCAGTTCCACTTCTGAACCAGCCAAATCCATACTGGCTGGTAATAAAAACAGACGATTGAAATCTGTATCTACAATACTTTCTTTCAATGAATATTCGCCCATTAATACACCATAGGTGCCTGATGTCACGTCTTTCTGATTCACACCCAGTCCAGATGTGGAGTTCCCCTGAGGGTCGAGATCGATAAGTAGCACTCGCTGATCCAGTGCAGCTAAAGATGCGGCCAAATTTATACTGGTGGTCGTTTTACCCACCCCGCCTTTTTGATTGGCAATCGCTACTACGGGACCTAGCCCATGATGTTTCACGTGAAACCTCCTGCATTATGTTCAGACTTACGATATTGATAGCAACGAATATTCTGAATGTTATTTTCAGAAGCACCAATGCGAATCGAGTGTTGATCCAATATTTTCCAGCCATCAACATGCACCAAATCTTGTTTCTGTGGCACAGGAAAAACAGCAACTGCACCGTGGTTTACATGCGCTGAGCACATTTTCAACAACTCCCGTTCATCTGCCACCGCCCTTGCAACACACACATCCACATGCAATGAGGGTAATGAACAGATATCTGCATCATAAACTTCAGCCTGTAGTTTCAGCTTTCTAACAATATGCCTGAGAAATTCAGCCCGCTTTTTTCGCCGCTCAACGAGTACCCCGGTCAACAAAGGTTTTGAAATAAGCAATGGAATACCAGGCACTCCCATGCCACTGCCAATATCCAGCATACGCCCGCTTTCAGGCATCCATTGTCCCATAACAAGAGAGGGCTGAATAAACCTGTCCTTAAATATTCCTGCATCGGAAATGGATGTCAAATTCAACGCTTTACGAAACTTGAGCACCTCACCAACATATGTATCGATGAAATTAGTTTGCATCACATTTATTGAGAAAGAGTATCAAGCACGTCACCGCAGATGGTGTCATTCCGGATATTCTGGAAGCCTGCCCAAGCGTGCCCGGCTGCACTTTGGACAGTAGTTGCCGGCATTCTGTACTGAGCCCATGCACTTTGGAATAATCTAGCGATCGAGGGATTTGTCTTTGCTCCATCTTCTTAAAGCGCTCAACTTCAATCATCTGCTTGTCCAAATAACCCTCATAGTGCATTAACGCCAGTAAAGATCTTTGGTCCTTGGCTTCAAATTCCTGACATATGTCCAGCAACCTCAAAGTTTGCAGGGGCTGAACATCATTACGGTGAGTATATGCAATCAAATCCATTGGCCGGGAGGGTACAGGGAGATCGATTGAGTTTAATCGATCTCTCCAACTCCTGCTCGTACCAACTACACTATTTTTAGCCATTGCAAATACGCTATTTACCCTGGATTGCCTTAACTCAAATTCAATCATTCGCTCTTCACTGTATAAACCAAGTTTAATAGCGGTATCACCCAACCGCAGGTCAGCATTATCTTCTCGAAGCTGTAGTCGGAACTCTGCCCGAGAAGTGAACATCCTGTATGGTTCCGTCACACCCTTTGTGACCAGGTCATCCACCATAACGCCTAAATAAGCCTCTGATCTGTTCGGCACCCATGACTGAAGGTCAATTGCGTGTGCTGCGGCATTAATACCCGCCAGCAGCCCCTGGGCGGCAGCTTCCTCATAACCAGTCGTCCCATTGATCTGGCCCGCATGAAACAGACCGGATATTTTCTTGGTTTCTAGCGTCGGCCTCAGTTCAGTGGGATCCACATAATCATACTCAATGGCATAACCCGGACGAATGATAGTTGCATGTTCCAGCCCATCAATAGACCTTACAAACGCCCACTGCACATCAACTGGCAATGATGTGGAAATCCCATTCGGATAAATTTCGTTGTGATCCCTGCCCTCAGGTTCTAAAAAAATCTGGTGGCTCGATTTATCTGAAAAACGGACAACCTTGTCCTCGATGCTTGGACAATAGCGTGGCCCTGCACTTGATATTTTACCCGAATGAATTGCAGACCTCGCCATATTTTCTAGAATAATATGATGGCCTCGTTCACTGGTTCTCGTGATCGCACATGCAATCTGATTTTGAATGACCTTGTTTGACATGCTGGAAAACGGCACTGCATCTGGGTCCCCAAGCTGCTTCTCCAGCACATTCCAATTAATGGTCTTTTTATCCAGCCTTGGCGGCGTACCTGTTTTCAAACGTCCAAGGTTAAATTCGCATCGATACAACTCATCGGTCAAGCCGAGCACAGGAGCATCACCGGCACGGCCGGCCGGAATAGTTCGATCCCCCACATGAATCATACCGCCTAGAAATGTTCCTGTTGTAAGCACCACAGAAGAAGCTATATGTTCAATGCCAAACTCATCAACAACGCCTGCAATATTGTCACCGCTAAATATCAATGAAGATACAGTGCCTTGGTGCAGCGAAATATTAGGGTGTGAATCTATAAGCTTTCGCATTGCCATGTGATAGTATCTCCGATCACATTGTGCCCGGGTCGCCTGAACCGCAGGGCCCTTGCTTTGATTTAATACACGGTATTGCAGCGCTGAACTGTCCGCAACTGCCCCCATAAGCCCAGCCAATGCATCAACCTCATGCACTAAGTGCCCCTTGCCTATGCCGCCAATGGCAGGGTTACAGGACATTTTTGCAATCGTATCCAGGTTTTGCGTAATCAACCGAACGCTTGCACCTCGGTTGGCCGCAGCCCATGCACATTCACAGCCAGCATGTCCGGCTCCTACTACAATCACATCGACAACATCAGGATGTTTCACGTGAAACAAATCTCCATCCGAGAACAGTAAGGTTTGACAGAATCACTGGCAACAAAAAGGGCAGCCAGCGGCCGCCCTTTAATGTATGACAACGATCACCCTCTTGCGATGCGACGTTTTTCCAGCAAATCATGTACGATTGGAGTCAGGATGAGCTCCATTGCCAAAGCAAATTTAGAGGAAGGTACCACCAGAGTGTTGCGCCTCGACATGAATGAATCATGCAGCATGGCCTGCAACCATGGAAAATCGATATTCAATTGCTCAGGCTTACGAATTCTTATCACCATCATACTTTCATCTGGCGTGGGCACATCGCGCGCTATAAACGGGTTCGACGTATCTACCAGCGGCACACGTTGAAAATTAATATCAGTGTAGGTAAACTGAGGAGTAATAAAATGGACATAGTCATGCATGCGCGACAATATATTATCCACTACAGCTTCCTGAGAATAGCCGCGCATGCCAGTGTCACGGTGAATCTTCTGGATCCACTCAAGGTTCACCACCGGAACCACGCCAAGCAACAGATCGATATAAGGGCGAACTTCTTCAACACCGCCATGCAGACCTTCATAGAATAGCAAGTCAGAACCTTCTCCGACCTCGCACCAATCGGTAAATTTACCAGCAGGTACGCCATAGCGCTCGGCTTCCTCATCATCGTGCACATAGGTACGTGCAAGCCCTCGACCTGTTCTGCGATACGAATCAAACAACTCGGCGATTTTATCAAACAGGTTCGCATCATCTGAAAAATGACTAAGGCGCTTTCCAGCCGCCTCAAATTCCTTCGCTTTTGCGCGGAATTCCATACGATCAAAGCGATGGAAACAATCTCCCTCGATAATGGCCGGAATTACTTTTTCACGCCTGAAAATATGTTCAAGTGCGGCCTTGGCTGTGCTAGTTCCGGCACCGGATGAGCCTGTTACTGAAATAACGGGGTATTTTGCTGACATAACCTCTCCCAAAAAAAAATTTTAAAGCAGGGTGTTATGAATTAAATAAGTCCATGAGCCCCGCACCTTCATGACTGACTCACAAAGGATGGCTATTATGACGCAAACCATGCATACATTTCAAGAAGAAAGGAGTATCATGCAATCCGAAAGCATGAAATATACCTACTTACCCCTACTTACCAATACAGAAATCAGCAAACACACGATCGAGAATATATTCAATATCACCTATGCCGAGGATGCAGCCCAGAGCACTCCACGCGCTTCGCAACTCCATTGCAGTTAATTCTAACTGTTCCTGATGGCGTATTGTACTCATGCCATTGCGAAGATGTAATAAGGCTTCAGACAACAAATTTCTGTGTCGCTCACATGTGACCAGCAACCCCTCATCAGCCAAAGGCATATCGCCAAGTTGCTGCGCAAGACTATCCTTCAAGTTAACCAACCCCTTACCATGTCTGACACTGACAGGTATAAAATGCCGGGGGTATTGTGGCTGTATAATATCTATCTTGTTCATCAGATAAATATTCGCATCCATTGATGCATTCCAAGTCTCCGGGCGCGTTGCATCCGCGACAAAAATAATTACATCGGCCTGCCTGGCTGCCATTTTTGCTCGCCGAATGCCCTCTTGTTCGACAATATCATCGCTGAGTCGCAATCCGGCCGTATCCGCAAGACGCACTGGTATACCGTGAATTTCGAAATCAATTTCAAGCACATCCCGGGTCGTCCCGGGAATATCACTTACAATGGCACGATCATACCCAGACAAAGCATTTAACAGGCTGGATTTTCCTACGTTTGATGCACCAATAATCGCCACAACCGCCCCATCGAAGAGGCGCTCTCCCAAAGTGGACGTACGAAGCAATTTCTTAATAGGATCAATAACAGTTTGCTGCATCTGAACAGACAGCTTTTCAAAATGCAACGCAGGAATGTCTTCTTCCGAAAAATCCAGACAGGCCTCTACCTGCGCCACCAAACCAGTCAACTGCTGCATTAGATGATCGATATGTTGCCCGAACACACCTTGCAACTGACGTAATGCCTGTTTACCGGAGCGCACAGTCGCCGCATCAATGCAGGCCGCGACTGCTTCCGCCTGAGACAAATCAAGGTGACCATTCTCAACGGCTCGTCTGGTAAACTCGCCTGGCCCGGCCGGTTTACAGCCTAATTGATACAGGCTCTGGAGGAGCGCACGCAACAATACGGGGCTGCCATGCCCCTGTAACTCTACGACATCATCACCTGTATAAGAATGCGGTGCTGGAAAAAAAAAGACGAGGCCTTCATCCAGAATATCTCCTTCGTTATCATGCCAGCGCGTGAGCGTCGCCGCTCTTGGTTGAATATTATCCAGGCCAGTAATCTTTTTCAGAATATCAAGAGCGCCCGGCCCCGACAGGCGCACAATACCGATACCACCACGACCAGCAGGCGTAGCAATCGCAGCTATCGTTGAAATAGACTGGATTGAGTTAATCGACGTTCATCCTCTTCATCACCAATCGCTGCTGAACAATCGACAGGATATTATTCACAACCCAGTACAGCACCAGCCCTGCGGGGAAAAACAGAAACATGCCAGTAAAAATAACCGGTAAAAACTGCATGACCTTGGCTTGCATCGGGTCAGGAGGCTTGGGGTTGAGTCGTTGCTGAACAAGCATCGATGCGCCCATAATCACTGGCAGTACAAAATAGGGATCCTGCACGGACATATCATGGATCCAGCCGATAAACGGCGCCTGCCGCATTTCAATAGAAATAAGCAACACCCTATACAGTGCGAAAAATACAGGTATCTGAATGATAATCGGCAGGCATCCCCCCATGGGGTTGACCTTGTGCTTTTTGTACAACGCCATCATCTCCTGACTCATACGCTGCTTATCGTCGCCATACAGTTCCTTAAGCCGCGTCATTTCCGGTTGCAGTTTCCTCATCCCGGCCATGGACTCATACGATTTCTGGGTGGGATAGAAAAAGAGCAATTTGATAGATAAAACAAGTACAATAATGCACCAGCCGTAATTACCAAGATAACCGTACAACCATGACAAAAAACTATGCATCGGCTTGGAAATAGGCGCGACCAGACCAAAGTCAACCGAACGCTCCAACCCGGAACCCGCCTCTTTTAATATCGGGATTGACTTGGGACCGATATACAGATGCGTACTGAACACCGCATCGCTACCTTCCAGCTTGCCGGCATCAATCACGCCCGCCTGATAAGTGGAACCATCACCTTTAAAATAATATTGATAGTTCTGCTTCGGGTTGGAAATCAGCGCAGCAATGAAGTAACGGTGCATCACCCCTGTCCAACCGCCGACAGATGCTTTGCGTTGCGCGCCCTTATCAACCAGATCATCATAATCCGGTTCTTCCAGCTTGCCATTAATAAGCGCAGTAGGCCCCATATGTTCATAAAAAGTGCTTAACTTCTTATTCGGGTTGCGTTCCACGACCTGACGATACATTTCTAGTCCGGCCCCATTGGTAACCTTGTCATGAATATCAATTTTATAACTGCCCGGATGAAGACTAAAAGTACGTTGCCAAATTCTCCCCCCCTCCAGTTGTGATTGCAGGGTTAATACAGATGCAGCCTGCTTCACCAGCACAAACGGCGTGGTTCGCTTAACACCAATGATTCCGGAGTTCGCATAGACAGCATGCCCGTTATGATCCATAAACAGTACATCAACATTGGGTGCATCAGGTTTGATAGACTTTTTGTAAGTCAGTAGAGAGCCCTGTGTAATCCACCCCTTATCACTTATCTTAAGATGAATCATATGATTGCCAATTTCAAATATTTTACCGTTTGAAACTGCACCTGATGTTTCGGGCTTTGCCTGCTGTGAAGTCAGATCACCAGCAGTTACTTGACCAGTCGTCGTATTACCAGTCGTTATATCACCCGTGGCATCCTGTTGTACAGGCATGGCCGGGGGCTGAGCCTCGGCATCTACGGCGGCAGGTTGCGCATTGCCAGCCTCGGATGCAACCTGCTGCGGTGCCGGCTGATCGGGAAACAACTCCTGCCAACCCAGCAACACAATCATCGACAAGGCAAACGCTATAAGCATATTGCGCTGTTCCATACATTCTCCCTGAAACTGTTAATTATAACTCTAACTCTTTGATATTATGAAATAATGCCATTCATGATTCATGGCACCGGGTCATAACCACCCCTTGAAAACGGGTGACAACGTAACAGACGTTTCGTCCCAAGCCAAACACCACGTAGCACGCCATGGCGTTGAATAGCCTCAACCATATAAGAGGAGCAACTGGGCGTATGTGCGCAATGACTTGGCATCACTGGTGAAATAAACCACTGGTAGAAATGAATCAAGGAAACAAACAACCTGCCCATCATTTTAATCTGCCGCCGATCATGGAGATAGCACGCAACAAATCTGTTGCGGCAGCAGATATATGCTGTACGCCACTGGCCTGATTCGCGACCTGATTTGCGCTGGCAGCAGGCATAATCAACATATCAATTGCCATGCTATGGCAACCACTACTGCGGAAACAATTTCTTAATTGCCGTTTCAAGCGATTGCGCTGTACTGCATTGCCATATTTTCTGGAGACAGCAAGGCCCAGTCGGGAATGGCCCAGTTGATTGACCCGATAGACAATCCGAAGAACGCCCACCCTGATCCTCTTCCCCTTGCGCATGGATAAAAAATCAGCTTTAGAGCGCAATCGGTACGATTCAGGAAAGCGGCAATGCGGTAAACTCAGGCTGACAGCCGTTGACGCCCCTTGGCACGACGACGATTAATCACAGCGCGGCCAGAGCGGGTTGCCATGCGAGCACGGAAACCATGACGGCGGGCTCGGCGAATTCGGCTAGGCTTATAGGTAAAGCTCATGGTTTTTCTCCTGTTCCCAAGGTTACTAAAAAAGGGTTGCGCATGGTAAATACCTTGCCATCCATGTCAAGCAATGCTGATCCC
>JALUWF010000408.1 GCA_027019785.1 Mariprofundus sp.
TTTGGCGGCCCTTTTCTTTCGAGTTAAGGAGGTTCGGATGAAGCACGTTGTAAAAACTTTATCTGGTACCATTTTGAGAAGCGGATTAACCAGGGCCAATGCCGCTAAGCTTCGTAGAATTTCCAAATTCCATAAAAAAATAAAACAATTCAAGAAATCTAAGGAATTGAGTAATGTCCCTGTTATTAGAACACATCAAGTATAATACTCAATTACTTGAGGAATCCAAAAATAGATCGTATTCTTCGTCTCTCGATAAACTGATACATAAATTGGTTTCTAATCCAACATATGCATCTTCAATCAAGTCTAACTTTCCTAAACTATATCGAAAATATGGGGTTCCTTTTTCTTCTACTAATAAAGTCATTTTGAAATCTATATTTGGCCCGGAATATACAATCACATCATTGAAATCTAAAACATCCGACTTCGATTCGATTATATCCTCTAAATCGCAAGTCCAACCTTTAATATATTCTTTTAAAGACACCCATGTAAATGCGTTTACTATTCCAGGTGTATACAGTGAGATGGATTTATCATTATTGACGAATTATAGTAAATTTATGTTTCGACCTATTCCTATTATCACCAATACCAGCGGCATATTGGGTAGCAGTATTGGTAAAATTCATCCATTAGTGTTTACTACTACTGGTTTCAACCGATCCATCACTAATAACGATATGTATAATGCCGTAATACTTCATGAATTGGGTCATTGGAGATCAAAGACAAATACATCTCTTAACGTTCAGGTTTATTCCGGTATACTTGGCAGTATGATGTGGGTATTATCTATATTAACCGCTGGGCTCGCTTTTCCTGCACTGGTAATTGTTATGTTGCTCATATTAATTACCATTCCAGTTTTTAGTCGACGAGCTGAATTTGATGCGGATCTATTTGCTAAAGAGTTTGGGTACGGACAAGAATTGGCTAATGCTTTGAGAAAATTGGAAGGATTAAATTTAGTTAAATCCAAAGCCGAATTGAAAGAACTATCCAGTATTGCGGATAAAGTATCGATTCTTACAGACACGTTTAAGTCACACCCATCCACATATAGAAGAATTCAAAGATTATTAAATGAATCGAATGATCAATCGATTGATACTTCATTGCCAATAGCTTCGAAACTCGATGATTTGATCGATAAGGCCGGGTTTATTCCAGAGCTAGCTATGTTTAGTAGATAGGCAAATAAAGCCCCTCAATTAAGAGGGGCAGGTTGGTTTAGATCTATACAACTTATACTTTTGGCAGAAGTAATATCGGGTCTGGATCAACTTCTGGACTAACTGCTATACGCTGCGTTAAAATTATTTTTGCAGGTATTTTACTAGTCCATTTATATTGTTTCCAGATAGAATCGATATTCGATTCATAGTCTGTTAAAATCAGAATCAATCCAATATCTTCTTCATCCTCATCCGAATCAAGACGATCTTGTATTTCTCTAAAGACGCAATGATGGTTTGTTCCTCCGCGACCTTTACCACTGATCGCTTCTTTAATTTGATCTTCATCAGACGATACCGATACTTCTTCGGTTCCAACGATTTGAGTATCGTGTTTGATTATTATAATCCGTTCAAAGAATGCAATGGATTGCATAATTAACGATGCCATCTTTTTTAGGTCACCAGTAGATACTGATGCGGAATGATCGGCGAGAATATATAAATTTGATTTACTCTCATCATCATTTGATCTGCTTGGAATCATTAAGTTGTGGGATCTCATTCTTTTATTTGGCATACGCCAAGAACGATTCTCACTGATAACCCGAACATTCGTCTTTATAGCTTTATCTAGCAAATCTTCCCATGGAATTTCTACTTCGATGATGCTTTTGAGATATTCGGTTATACCACCACTTTGATCGCCTCTTTGTTTCGATAATGATTTGAAAGGTTCGCTGTCCATTGCAACTTCGATGCTGCCTTTCATATCATTTATCTCGCCAGCTTCCTGAGGACTTTGACCCTTGTTAGAGTCATTGAGGTCCTCGTTTATATCTTTCCATTGACCATCGTTTTGAACCTGGGTTTTACCCGGCTGTCCTTCTCCTCCACCATCATTCGGTTTGAATTTTGGTGGATGTTTAAGAAGATAAGCATATGCTTCTTCTGCCGTAATATTTGGTTCATTTAGTTCTTTGATAATATAACAGCATTCCGGTAATGACAATATTTTATTACCGTTTTGAATATCCTGTTTGATCCTTGAATTGATAACATGATCACATGCAAGATTCCAAAGTTGAGGATCTTTTGTTCCTCTTCTGGATGCATGTTTATCCAATGTATGTAATATTTCATGGACAATTACGAATGCTATTTCAGATTCCGCCCAAGTACATAACTCCGGTTTAAAGTACATTTGTGGGGTTGGAGTTTCGAGATCTTTTTCATCCCATATTACACATGCGAGACTACCGGGTGGTAGTAGGTTGGAATCATCGATTATTAATTTGAATCGATAAAGTACAATTGAAATTAACTTTGTAAAGTTACTAAGCATAAGTCTAGATGAAGCTATACGAAGTTTATGTTCTAACTGACTAATTTGATCGGCAATTTGCTCGTCTGTTAATTTCAAATTAGGCGAGCTCATTGATCAGTCCATAAATGCCTTTAGTTAATTCTTCATTAACCATGATCATCGAAGATTTAATCCTAGTCGCAACACCAGTTGCCTGAGTATGAATCTTAGCTGTAATCAAGATTTCCTTAATTCCAACTAAAGCCAGGTCTTTATTTGTTTTACCAATGGCGATTAGGATCTTACCCATGATATTATAATATTCCTGGACAGGAAAAACCTTATTCTTGTTAACATATTGAGCCGTAATTGCATTTGAAAATTCGGCACAGCATGCCATCATAAAGATGTACGACTTGTCCATTTCGGTTGGTACATCGATTGGTATCTGGCCTTTGAACATCGCAACTGTATTTACCGCACTGAATAATTTATAAAACGATACGAATTTGGATGCGGCTTCACTACCGATATGACTCTTTGAGATATATAGCAGATCTGCTGTAGAGATTCCATTCTTTGCAAACTCCTCGAGAGGATTTAATAAAGACGAGAACCGAGTCCAGCTTCGTGCAGAACCAAATGGTTCATTAACGAGTTCTGGCTCTTGAATATGTTTACGATTGACATCCTTAGATAAGAATGCAACAATCTTTTCATTTACACCGGATTTAGCAGCATATGCCCTCCAAGCATCGAAGTCAATCGATACTGGATAACTTGCAAGTCTATTTCCGATTGCAGCAAATTGAACTTTCGCTCCAGATTTAGCTGAATCGTTACCAGCTAATACAAATGCTACATTTGGCGGAAATGGAAACCCACGCAAAGTTCCTTCTGTAAACATTTCAAACATTAGTTCGAGATGTGCTGGAGAACATAAATGAAAGTCATCCAAGAACATTACTGTTGGTTTACCATTTTTTGCAGTTTCATATACACTTGTAATCAAAGCTGGTAAAGACCACGATGTTCCAACTGTATCTTTATCCAGATTGAATTTTGTAATGGTTTCTTCGTCCACGGGTGTGAATTGCGGAATACCAGATAAATCTTCGATTGGAAGTAATGCAAAATGAATATGTTGCATGTTCCAGTCTAACCGTTTGAAAAGATCTGCGAGAATCATTGTTTTTCCTAATCCAGGTAATCCCTGTAGATATGGAATTGCAACGTCCTTATTTTGAAATTGCAAAGCACAGGATCCTTGTACCAAATTCAGTACACTTGTGATTGCTCTGTATTTATCATTATCAACTATCGCCATTCTTACTCTCCTGTTATAAGGTCATACAAATTCCCCCGGCTGGAAACCCTCCAGCTTTAGCTGAGGGAGGAAGCCGTCCTGAATTAGCCCTGGTTATTGATATATCTTTTAATAGTTTCTGCACTAGCGTCTCCTGTCGTACATATAAACGATCCTGTACTCCATAACTTACCCTTCGGTAGGTATGGTTGGTACTTTTTAATCTCATGGGTTGAATGTTGTTTAAGAAGCATAATAACATCCGAGACTTTAATATCTGGTGGAAGATCTAACATTAAATGAATATGGTTACGATCAGTTTCGACCGCAACTAATATCCACTTCTGTTTAGAACAATAGTCCATTATAATTGATTTAACATATTCACCCAATTTAATAAGTAAAGGTTTCCTAAACTTACAAACTAGAACAACATGGTATTTCAATAAATACTTACAATGATTGTTACTATGGTACTCCGTCAAACTACTTGAACCATGCCCGCATTGTTAAGTATCCTTCGACACTCGCTGGTTTTATAAGACTTATAAACAGTCTTCTTTTTCTTTTCAGTCTCAACATCGTCTATTGTTTCAGAAATAACTTTTCCTTGAGTAGATGCCCAACTCTTAACTGTGAATGCTTCGTTCTTTGTTAAAGAGTCGTCATGGACTGCAATATCTCCAGGCCTGAACTTGACTGGTACTGGAGGCTTATGATATTCTCGTTTAATTAGTGACCCACCTGGAAATACTACAAGATTATGGGTTGGATTAGTCTTTCGATACTGATCCAACGATGGTTTCTTCTTCTCTTGAGCCGTGCGGGCTTTACGATTCCACGCTTCTGGTTTGGTCTTAAACTTAACACCACCATTAACAAGTGTTCCGATTGGCAGCTTATATTTACGATCTTCGTATCGAATAGTAACTGCACGATCATGTCTCCGCTTAGAAACATATTCGTACTCAAATGAACCATCAATATCAAGCTTCGAGACATCCACGTCTAACCAATCTTCATCCGCTACAGCAATAATCATTGCATCATTCGCATGAGTCTTTTCTATATCATGTTCCCAACGAACATCTTTAGTTATATACCCATAAGTTGGGACTAACTTAATCCCAGCATATTCGATACTGCGTTTAATATCTGGTATAGCAGTATTAAGTACACTTGCTGCTTTCTGGGTCGAAAAGAGGCCCTTAACATGCAGTTTCATACCAGCATGCACTTTCTTATGACATGCTTCGCAAAGAGTGATTAAGTTCGATGGAGCATTTGTTCCACCGTCTCTCTTAAACACTACATGATGAACTTGCATGACACCAGTTCGACACTTACAACCTTTAGCTTGACACGTATGGTTGTCTCTAGCTAAAACATAAGCCCTTACATTGCTATACCCTTGTTGCGGACCTTGGC
>JALUWF010000409.1 GCA_027019785.1 Mariprofundus sp.
AGAGGACTGAAAATCCTCGTGTCGGGGGTTCGATTCCCTCCCTGCCCACCACTACAAAGCTGGAAACATCAATATAAAAGGGGTTTGCGCATGCAAACCCCTTTGTTTTGATAGCGTGCTTTGCGTCACAGAAAATGACGTTGTTCATCGTTTATACTCAACCGCTGCAATTATTTACTAAAGTCGAAGCTGCTATTGCCGATATTTTTGAAATTGGTTGGTGACATATCATTGAACAACGCCGTCTATGAAGGAGAGAAATATGCCTGTATATCTGAAAATTGAAGAAGTACAAAACGGTAGTAACGATTCCCTGGCTAGCGATTTGATGGGCCTCTCATCTCTGGCCCTGTTGCTTTCCCCGTGGGCGCTGATCGCCCTGGCACTTTTTGCTTTTAACATCCACTTCATCACCATGGATATGGTCATGATTAGTAGCATTATTTTAATGGCATCACTACCCAAACTATTTCAGTTGCTTACCCCGGCACACAAAGAACCGGAGTTCATCAGCCAGACCTGAGCTCCCTTATCGACTAAACGGCTTCTTCCCCCTGCCACAGGATGGAATTCCGGATATTACAAGCCGGACATGAGGGCATGACAAGGATTACCAGCTACAATATGTATTCGCAACACATGGACAGATGCAGGTTCAGTTCATACAGTCCCAAACCATGCCTGCCACCCAACTGTTATATCAAGCCGCGCTCGAGCTGTCGCCCACACGCCTGCTGATCATCAACGCACATGCACACGCGCTGCTGACCATGATCCGTGAACAGGCAGGCCATCTGTATATGCACCAGCACCAGAAATCCGAATACAATGCGCTTAAACAGAGCGGATTTCCGGTCACAGTGACGCTACCTGATCACTCCCGCCTCTATGATCTGGTCCTGTTGCGGCCCGGTAAAAACAGACAACAGACACATGCATGGATGGCGGAAGCGATGAACAGGCTGCAAGAGAATGGCCAAATCATGGTGGCCTGCGCCAATCATCATGGCGGCAAAAGCTATGAATCGTCCCTGAAAAAAATGGCAGGCAATATCGGATCGCGCTCAAAATCAAAATGCCGAATCTTTTCAGCCCGAAAAACCGCGACATTCAATGCTGATCTGGCAACACAGTGGATTAACGATGCCAAACCGCAACGCATCGATAGCCATGGCCTGATTTCAACACCAGGTCTGTTTAGCTGGAACCGGCCTGATCCCGGCTCTTCACTGCTGCTCAGACAACTACCCGCCCTGTCCGGCATCGGTATGGATCTATGCTGCGGCTACGGACTGCTGGCCGAACAGATTCTGTACAACCAGGCAGACGTGGAACAGATTCATCTGGTAGAAGCAGACCGGCTGGCGCTGGATTGTGCAATCCGGAATACACAGCCATGGCGGCAAAAAATCCATCCACACTGGTCGGATGCTGCATCTGAACCATTACCTGAACAACTTGACTGGATTGTTTGTAATCCACCATTTCACAGCGGCCAGAGCAGAGATGTGGATCTGGGCCAGTCCATCGCACTACGCGCCTGCAAATGTTTACGACGTGGCGGTCAGCTCTTTCTGGTCGCCAACCGGAAATTGCCCTATGAACATCTGCTCCGTTCAGAACTGCGGCAGTGCCAAACCTTGATTGAAACGGACGGTTTCAAAGTCATCAAAGGAATTCGATAACATGCGTAAAACAGAACGGCTGGATAAACTGCTCTCCAACCTCGGCTACGGGGCAAGAAGAGATGTACGCCACTGGATCAAACAGGGCTGGATTACGGTGGATGGACATCCTGCTACATCCCCGGCCCAGAAAGTGTGTCCGCAACAGGTGCTGCTGGAGGGCAAAGCGCTGGATCATCCCGATGGATTGACCCTCATGTATCACAAGGCGCTGGGGACAGTCTGCTCACGCAAAGAGGACGGACGATTGATTTATGCCGATTTTCCAGAGCGCTGGATTGATCGAAAACCGCCTCTATCCAGTGTCGGACGACTGGATAAGGATACATCCGGGCTGTTAATCGTGACCGATGATGGGCTACTCAACCACCAACTGACCAGTCCGAAACACCATATTTCCAAAACCTATGCTGTCAGACTGGCCCACCCTCTGGATGGCAGCGAAGCGGCACGCTTTGCCAGCGGTTCATTGCTGCTTGAAGATGACGACAGACCCTGTCTGCCTGCCGAGTTATCCATTTCCAGTGATACCGAAGCAGAGTTGATTCTGCACGAAGGCCGTTATCATCAGGTTCGCCGCATGTTTGCCGCCATCGGCAATCATGTCCAACTGCTGACGCGCATCCGGATCGGAGCGCTGTCGTTGCATGATACAAATCTGGCTGCAGGCGAATATATCACCACCACACCCGCCGAACTCATGCAGAGGATCACCCCCTGTGAACCTTAACCCGGCGCATAGCCGGAAACAAAAACGGGCCGCAAAGCGACCCGTTTTGACCTGTCATGTACGCTTTCAGGCGTTTATTGCACGCGCAGTTCCACACGCCGATTCTGTGCCCTGCCCGCTTTGGTTGCATTGCTTGCGATCGGCTTAGACTCACCATAACCCTTTGAGGTCAAACGTGAAGCGCTAATGCCATGCGACTGAAGGTATGCCATCACACTGGCAGCGCGACGACTGGACAGCGCCTGATTGTAGGCATCCGTTCCGACACTGTCGGTATGAGCAGCCACTTCCACCTTGATATCCGAACGACGTTTTAACGTAGCCACGGCTTTATCAAGAATAGCTGCAGCAGCAGATGTTATCTTGGCGCTATCATTCGGGAAGCGAATACCATTGAGCTTGATGATCTCAGGCTTACAGCCTTTGACCGCCTTCGCACGAGCCGCTTTGGCTTTGGATTCTGCTCTGCTAGCCAGTTCTGCATTTTCATCCGGATGATAGTCTTTTTCGCTGAATTCATGACCGGCTGCATACAGAGCTGCAACTGCCTCCGCCTGTAATTTCGGCGCACATTTCTCGGCGCCGGCTGCCTTGGCCGCAGCAATGGCTGCACGGGCATTCGAAAGTTGATCAATACTGACATCCGGCATACCGGCGGCGCATGCCGTCAGTGACAAGGCTGCAACGAACAGTGTAATGCGTCCCTTCATTTTGAACCTCCGGCCTGAGCGGCATGTTCTTCAGCCATATTCATAAATGTGCGGGCTACATTCACATCGTGCTGATCCTTCTCTTCCTGGGCGACACTGGCCAACTCACGGGCCAGATCAGCTTGATAACTGTTATTGCCCTGCAGTTGGACATTGATGGCCTCTGTGCGGCTTTCAATACTGGCTGCGCTGGCCGGTAAGGCAAACGCAAACAGTGAAAACAGACATAATACTATTCTAAATTTCATCATTCCTCCTCCTTGTTATTGGATTCGACAACATAGCAGTAAACGTCTGCTTTTGTAACATGAATTTTTCAATGAGCGACGACGGCACCGTCAGGCAGCATCAGATCTGATGTCGCAGCATCTCCAGTTCGCGCAGCAAAGCCTTGCGTCTGAGCAGCAGGCTAATATGTCCCCCGCCGTGCTTGTGCCACAGATGGGCAGCACGCAACCCCGCCATCAACAGTGCGCGTACGCGTTGGGTATTCGCCGTTTGACTTAAATATTCCGTCTTGCCGCGCACAATAATGCGCGGCTTGATATTACTGATGGTTTCACCATACAGATCGGCGATTGCTGCAATCACATTGCTGTGCATGGCATCACCGAAATACTGTTTCTGGTTGCTGATCCGTTTCATGCCGTCAGCCAGTTTCTGACGCATAGCAGGATTCTTTGCCAGCCGCCGCTCCAGCCGCATCAGTCCGCCGCTGTACATCAGCAGCACCTTGGACTGTGGCAAACTACCGCCCTGCAACAGTTCGATACAGCGCCTCAAGCCGATATTCAAGCCCGTAACGCCGCCATACATACTGCATACGGCATGCTCCCCGCTATGCGTATCAACAAACAGGCTGTCCAGCAACACTTTACAATCTTCCGCATCCACAATTCCTTTGCGGGCGATAGTATCGACCAGATAGACTGCCTGCGTCAGAGCGGCAAGCGCCACGGCGCGCTGGCTTATGGCTGTAGTGTGTGAAGACATACGCCAATGCTGGAGGTATGAAGGACGATGCTCAAGTGATCAATGAATTCCGCGTTCAGGCGGCCCGCTGCCTGCTGATGAAAGATAGCGATGAAAAATTATCGGGCGTTCGTGCACTGGTTCGCGACTGGAAGCAGCAGCGAAGCGTGCTGGACCGTGCGGCTGCCATGCCTGACATCGCCACGCCAGGCAGGCCCGGGCGTCCGCATCTTATGCGCGCCAACAAGATGCCCCGGCGCGGCTTCGGCACGCTGGAAGGTCGCGCCATTATGATGCATGCGATTGCGCATATTGAATTTAACGCCATTAATCTGGCACTGGATGCAATGCAACGTTTTTCGAATATGCCAGAAGAGTATTACAGTAACTGGCTGCAGGTAGCGCATGAGGAGGCTTACCACTTTGAACTGGTTCGCGCCCACTTGCGCCATTTAGGCGGCGAGTACGGCGATTATGATGCGCATGGCGGTTTGTGGGAGATGTGTGAAAAAACGGCCCATGATGTGTTGATTCGCATGGCGCTGGTGCCGCGCGTACTCGAAGCGCGTGGGCTGGATGTCACCCCCGGCATTCAGCAAAAACTGGCACAGGCAGGCGATGATCATGCGGTCAGTATTCTCGATATTATCCTGCATGACGAAATCGGCCATGTGGAGATCGGCAACCGCTGGTTTCGCTACTGCTGCGAACAGCGCGGCGTTGACCCGGTCGCGACATTCACTGAGCTGTTGGCCGAATATTATCCCAAGGGGTTGACGGGACCGTTTAATATGGTTGCCAGAGAACAGGCCGGCTTTTCCCAACAGGAGATGGATATATTAAAAGGATAACAGGCGGTTTTACCACGAAGGACACGAAGAGCACGAAGGAAGGCAATAAAGAACAGACCGTGTTTTTCTTCGTGTTCTTCGTGGTGAATAATTTTTTAAGGTTATACTGTAACCTCGTGGTGAATAGCGACTCACCCCGCTTCGCGACTCCCAATCCGAGAGTAACAGAATCAATCATACTGATAGGGGTCGGGAAGAATGACCTCCCCGCCCTCCAAACCGTACGTGCGGTTCTCCCGCATACGGCTTTCCAGTCGGTAGTTTCATCATCGTG
>JALUWF010000410.1 GCA_027019785.1 Mariprofundus sp.
CGGCAATGGTTGGGGATGCGTCGAGTTCACTTCTAACCGGTGGGCATACCACGGCTACCACAACAAACACTATGACCTTTGATGGTTCTGTCTGGGCTAACTCCGTTGCGATGCCTACTGCTGTGGAAGCCCACGCAAATGTTGGAACAGTATCCAACATACTATCCTTTGGCGGTCGACCAACATCATATGCTGCGTTATTTTCTGGTGCTGTTTGGTCTACTGTTGCTAATACACTGTTAACTGGTAGAGCGTTTTGTGGTGGAGCTGGTTCGCCGACTGCTGCATTCGTTTTCGGTGCATCCCCCGTCTCAGTATCTACTGAGTTATATAATGGTACGACGTGGTCGTATTCAGTCCAGTTACCAGTAGCATTACAATATCCACGTGGGGCTGGAACTGCCACATCGGCGTTGTCATTTTCTGGTTATACTGGATCTGTCAACGTAAACAATACAAATTTATTCGATGGCACTACTTGGACTGCGAAAGCTGTTTATCCTGTCACATGTCGTGCTAATACCGGTAACGGATCTTCTTCATCTGCTGCAATGGGTATGGGTGGTTATGGTCCTCCTTTTTACGCAAATACATATGCATACGACGGAACAGCCTGGACGGCGTTAGCCAATATTAGTGTTGCTAGAGCTGATTTAGCTTCTACTGGCACACCTAATTCAACCATATGTGCAGGCGGTGGTCATCCGGATGCAACCGTTGAATCATATGCGGATGCCACCCCAATTAAGATATTCACAGCGGTCTAAGGAGAGTATATGTCTACAAATAGAATAATTCTAAACAATGCTCCTCCTAAAGATAATTTGAGTGCAGTAGTCGATCCTTCCACTTCCAATGATTCGACCGAGGGATATGCGGTTGGATCAACTTGGACAAATGTTGTAACGAAAGAAGCATTTACGTGTACGAGTGTATCAGTTGGTGCTGCCAATTGGGTATCTACAACAGCGTTTGCTCCAACCGTGCTTGCCGCTGATCCAGCTACACCAGCTCTTGGTCAAGTATGGTTTAATTCGACTACTAATACGCTTAAAACCCATACACTTGTCGGTACTCCTGTTTGGGCTTATACCGCTCCGTTGCCATCTCCCACATCAGCTGCCGCCGGTGTTGGACCATCTGTTAATGATGCTTTGGTTATTGCTGGTTACAACGGTGGATGGTTAACTGCTACTCGAAACTTCAACGGGTCAGCTTGGTCAACTAATACACCAACTCTTGTTGGGAGATCCGATCTACGTGCAGTTGGAAGTACGTCTGCTGCAATGACCATTGATGGTAATGTTGGCAGCCCATATGCAACCACCTCTGATGTTACTTTATTTGATGGTAGTGTTTGGACTAATGGTGTTTCGGCTCTAACAGTTAGGTATAATGTATGTGCCGTTGGATCTCAGACGGATGCCCTCCTTTCCACTGGTATTAATACCGGAGTTCTCAGTACATCTGAGAAATTTAATGGAACTATATGGGCGACAGCTACTAATTCACCATTAGCGAGACATGCTGCTGCATCCTCTGGTACCCCTACTGCGATGTTGGTTACTGGTGGTAGAGCGTCTAATGCATATGCCCAAGTATATGAATATAACGGTTCGACCTGGGTTGGTATGGCAACCATAAGTTCGGCTAGATATCGCCTTCGTGGTACGGGTACAAGTACCGATACCACTATTTTTGGTGGGGTGAATGGTTCAACATATACTGGTTTAACTGAACACTTCAACGGTACAGCTTGGACAACTATGAGTGCTATGCTCGTCATTAAAATCGATATGGCTGCATCTGGCGCATCTACATCAGCACTTTCGCCTGGTGGAGCTAATAGTGGTGGTGTGGTATCAACCTCTGAGTCATATAGTAAACCTGCGGCAACCGCTACATTTACAGTGGTATAAACAACTAATAGGAGAACATTCTAATGTCCATT
Source organism: Mariprofundus sp. (assembly GCA_027019785.1). Classification (GTDB taxonomy): domain Bacteria; phylum Pseudomonadota; class Zetaproteobacteria; order Mariprofundales; family Mariprofundaceae; genus Mariprofundus. The sequence continues at coordinate 1,952 of JALUWF010000410.1, forward strand.
TCACAAACTCAAATTCGCGACCATAATGTCGCAACTGTAGCTGCCGCTGCTCTAGTTGGCCGCCCAGATGAAATTGCATATGTTGCGGCTTTAAATGCCCATTTCTACTATGCTATTGATGCTGCAGCTGTAGCCGATGGGACGACAATCCTCACAGCTCTCGGTACTAATGCTGTTTGGAAGATTGTTGGATCGGTTGCTGTTCAAAACAACTTTACAGCTACTACTGCTCCAACAGCTACCGATGATAGCGCTGCTGGTTATGCAGTCGGTTCAATGTGGGTTGATGTTACGGCAAACATTTCATATGTATGTGTTGATGCAACTGCTACTGCTGCAATCTGGGTTAAGACTACCGCAGATGTATTAAATAATTTCATGGCTACTGTTCCGCCTTCTGCAACAACTGATAATACAGCTGGATATGCCGTCGGTTCAATGTGGTATGACACCGTTGCGGATGACCTTTATGTTGCTGTTACGGTTGCAACTGCTGCCGCTAGTTGGATGCGGGTATCAAACGATACACAGAACAACTTCGTCGCTGTTACTAACCCATCTGCAACAGATGATAGCTCTGTTGGTTATTCCAATGGGTCATTATGGGTAAATCTGTCCACGCATGAGGGATTTATTTGTACTGACAATACTGCAACCGCAGCTATCTGGAAGTCAACTACACAGAATTCCGTTCCAGCTTCATCATTCAATGTTATCAACATTGCAGCTACTACAACTGCAGGTACATCGATTACAACTCCAATTGCATTAGGTGCTACAGCTACAGCATTTAATGGCAACGAAGTAGTTGTTCAGTTGAATGGTTTTGAACAATTGAAGGGAACCGACGTTACTTGGTTGACAGCAACCACATTCTCTTTGGCTACTAACACTTATGCCGGAGATGTAGTTGTAGTTAAGCCGTAATTTAATATTGGACTATAGGGGGTAATTAATATGCCCCCTTATCATTAAGGAGATTAATGTATGTCTATTTCACAAACACAAATTCGCGACCATAACATTGCAACTGTTGCTGCTGCCGCCTTAGTTGGTCGGCCAAATGAGATAGCATATGTTGCTGCTTTAAATTCCCATTTTTATTATACTATTGATGCTGCAGCTGTAGTGGATGGCACTGGTACGTTGACTGCTCTCGGTACTAATGCTGTTTGGAAGATTGTTGGTGGTGCTTCTGTTACGAACAATTTCAATGCTGCCGTAGCCCCAACAGCTAATGATGCTTCCCCGACATATTCTATCGGGTCGGTATGGATCGATACGCTTTTGAATCAAACCTATGTATGTGTTGATTCCACCCCTACTCTTGCTATTTGGCATCAGACGGATGCTTCATCGTTCCAGAACAATCTTACTGCGACGGTTGCTCCAACCGCAACCGCGGACAGTGCTGCTGGGTATTCGGTTGGTTCTTTATGGATCGATGTGACTGCTAACAATTCATATGTGTGCCTTGATTCTACAGCCTCTGCTGCTGTGTGGAAACAAACATCTAATGATGTCCTCAACAACTACACTACTGCAAGTAATCCAACTGCAACAAATGATAGTACTCAAGGTTATTCTGTTGGATCAACATGGGTTAATACTTTCAGTGGAGTCCCATTTACATGTGTTGATGCAACTGCCACGGCTGCTGTTTGGGAACAATTGTCTATGAACGTCCAGCCGACTGGCGCTAACTCTACTAAGGAGTTACAGGTAGCCGACGGCGCAGCCATTATGTTGGGAATTGTTCCGAAGGTTAAGATACTTTCGACTACAGCCGCTACCACAATTGCTACTCCAACTGGTCTTACTATTGGACGTGATTATCGCTTTACTTTGGTAGGTGGGGTCCAAGCAACATTTACTTTCCCAGCTATCTTTGTCGATAGCAATGGCGCTGCAATTCCACCTGTAACTGTTCCTGCTACTACGGATCAGGTCGTATATGATTTTGGGGCTCGTCAAGTTGGTGGTGCTACAGTTTTGATGTTGAAAGACATGACCACCGGTGGTTCAGCTGCTGCAGATCGTGTATTTGAAACAATTACTCAAGCTGCTCATGGTTTTGTTGTTGGCGATGCCATTGCATATTCTGGTGGTACATGGGTCAAAGCCGTCTCAACAACAGCTGGTCCTTCCGCTCAGGGTATTGTCACATCTGTGGTTGATGCAAACAATTTTGTAGTTACGACATTTGGTAATGTAACAGCTACAGCCCATGGTTTAACAGTTGGTAACTATTACTGGTTGGATCAAACCACTGCTGGTTTGATTACTGCAACACAACAGACTTCTGGTATTACCCAGAGTGTGTTGTATGTTCGGGATGCGAATACGTTATTTATCGATGTTCTTCAGCCTACGAGTGTATCTGCTGCAACGATCCTGAATAACTACGCTGCGACCGCTGCTCCTACTGTAACTGATGACACAACTGCTGGATATTCAGTTGGTTCGGAATGGATCGATGTAACAGCAAACCAGACTTATGTTTGTTCAGATGTAACTGCCGGTGCAGCCGTGTGGACTTCCATGACAGCTGGTCCAACTGGTACTTCGTTAGATTTTGCGTCAATTATTAAGACCTCGACAGCTCTTCAAACTATAACTGCAAACACTGATATTGTATTACCTGTTGCAGCTACTGGTGTCGTAATTTCAGATGCCAATGGGCTTATTTCTGGCAATACTTTCGTAATCAAGAAAGCTGGTATGTATGCTGTCAACTCAATGTTGAGCATGCAAACAGATGCAAGTCCTCTTTTATTCGGCGTATATGTCAATGGTACGCTTTTAGTTGATAGCAAACAAATGATCGCTTCTACTCGAACTAATCGCATCATTAGTTATGAAGGACTGCTTTCTGTTGGCGATGTTGTATCGTTTAGGTATAGTGGTACCATATCTTACGCTAAAGCTAATTTCTACGTTCGCCAGCTCTCAACAACTGCTATGACTGTTTCGCCGTCATATACCCCGTGGATGACATACACGCCAACATTTGGTAACGCTACAAGTACTAATCCGACTGGTGCTGTTATCAGTGCAATGTATAAGGTAACTGGTAAATCATTATCGATTGCATTCCATTATGACCAGATGGCTGGTACAACTGGTGTTGCTAGTGGTACTGGTAATTATGTATTGAGTATGCCTCCTGGTTATAATATCGATACATCTGTAGTTCCGGTTGCCACTGGCGCTGTAAGTACAGGTCACATCGGTATCCCAGTTGGCAGTGGTATGCAGATGGCATC
>JALUWF010000411.1 GCA_027019785.1 Mariprofundus sp.
ATGCAGCCGCATGTGCTGGTGATTCGCCATGGCGTATCCGGGGCTTGCGAATTTCTGGCTGATTATCTTGGCGACACATCCATTGTGAATGCCGGCGACGGTGCCCATGAACATCCCACCCAGATTCTCACCGATCTGCTGACGCTGCGCTGCGCCGGTGGCTATATCGGCAAGATCATGACCATTGTCGGTGATATCGCCCACTCCCGCGTAGCCCGGTCGCACTTGCTGGCGGCCAGACTGATGGGGTATACGGTTCGACTGGTCGCGCCCAAAACACTGCTGCCTGCCGAAGTGGAGCGTTATGGCTGCGAGGTCTTCCATGAGTTCGATGATGCCATCCCCGGCTCGGATATTCTGTATATGTTGCGCGTGCAGACTGAACGACTGACCGATAACTGCTGTTTCCCGTCCATCCGCGAATATCATGAAGCCTATGGTTTGAATCGCAAACGCCTGAATGCAGCCGCCGAAGGTTGCATGGTGATGCATCCGGGGCCGATGAATCGCGGCGTTGAAATTGCCACCGACGTGGCCGATTCGGCGCGCGCCCTGATTCTCGATCAGGTCGAACATGGCGTAGCGGTTCGCATGGCGGTGCTGACAGCGCTATGCGGCGGCCAGCAGCATCTGGGCCGGCCCGGTCGCAGCAAACAGATGGTGATGGAAGCCATGCATGGACAGGGGAACTTATTATGAGTGTGGCTGATCTGCTGATTCGCGGCGGACGGGTCATTGATCCGGCCAATGGCAGGGATGAAATCTGTGATGTCTGGATAAAAGACGGGCGGATTGCAGGCGTTGGCACGTTTAGCGACGATGCGAAAGAGATCATCGACGCAGGTGGACAAATTGTTTGTCCCGGCTTGATTGACATGCATGTGCATCTGCGCGAACCGGGGCAGGAATGGAAAGAGGATATCGAGTCCGGCTCGCGTGCGGCGGTGGCTGGCGGCGTCACCACCATGTGCTGCATGCCCAATACCGGCCCGCATATCGATCATGCCGGCGTAGCCATACAGATCGTGGCGCGCGCGAATCAGGTCGGCTTGTGCAATGTCCACCCGATTGGCGCTGTGACGAAGAATCTCGATGGCAAGGAATTGACCGAAATGCGCGAGCTGTCCCGTGCCGGCTGTGTCGCGTTTTCCGATGACGGCATGCCGATCTGGCACGCCGGCGTCATGCGCAAGGCGCTGGAATATGCGTCCAGTTTCGGCTTTATGGTCATTCAACATGCCGAAGAACTGGAGCTGACCAGAGGCGGCGCGATCAATGAGGGCTGGGTATCCACCCAACTCGGCGTCACTGGCATGCCGGTGGAGGGCGAAGATAGCATGATCGCCCGCGATATCATGCTGTCGCGTCGCGTCGATGCCCGTTATCACGTCGCCCATATTTCTTCCCAAGGCGGGGTCGAACTGGTGCGTGCTGCGCAAGCCGAAGGATTAAAGGTGACCACGGAAGCCGCCCCGCACCATTTTGCTCTGACCGAAGAAGAGGTGCTGGGTTTCAATGCCGATGCCAAAATGAGCCCGCCGCTCAGAACCGAAGCGGATCGTCTGGCGGTGATTGAAGGGTTGCGGGATGGCACGATTGATGTTATTGCCACCGATCACGCTCCGCACCATGAAGATGATAAACGCTGTGGCCTCTCCTGCGCCGCTTTCGGCATTGTCGGGCTGGAAACGATGTTGCCGGTGTCATTGCAACTGGAGCGCGACGGCGTGTTGTCCATGTCCGACCTGTTGGCCAAAATGACATGTAATCCGGCCCGGTTGCTCGATCTCGAAAGCGGTACGCTGGCTATTGGCGCTGCTGCTGACATCGCCATTTTTGATCCGGATACGACATGGACAGTGGATCGCAATGCACTGGTGTCCAAAGGCAAAAACACCCCCTGGCATGGCAAAGAGATGACAGGACAAGTAACCCGCACCCTGAAATCAGGACGGGTTGTGTATGCCGGTGTCGCCGTACATGGCTAACCCTGCTAACGCGACAATTTACGAGGAGAAGGCTGAAATTCTGGCCCATGTCACCCATCCGGGCGATCAATTTGTGATGCGTCTGCATGCACCGCAAACAGCATCTTCGGCCAAGCCCGGCCAGTTTGTGCATCTGCGCGTATCTGCAGAACGGCCCCTGCGTCGACCGATTTCAATCATGTTGACCGATCCGGACAGAGGCACGGTGGATCTGCTCTATAAAGCGATTGGTGAGGGAACGCGTTTGTTGTCGGAGCGGGTCGTTGGTGATGTCATCCCGATGCTGGGGCCGATTGGGGTTCCATTTGACCTGTTGGATACATCGAAACGCTATGTATTGATCGGCGGCGGTGTGGGTATCCCGCCGATGATCTTTGCGGCCGATGCCTTGCACGGCAAGGCTGATTGCGTGGTCTTTGCCGGTTCCGAAATCGCTTTTCCCTTTGCGCTGAAACCATCGACGATGTTGTTGCCGGGTGTGAATGGCAATGCGATTTTGTCGATTGTTTCGCTGGAAGCGCGCGGTATTCCCTGCCGACTGGCCTCCAATGCCGGTTTGTATGGTTGTTATGAGGGCCATGTGCCGGATCTTGCGCGCGATTATCTTGCGGCGCTGTCCGACACTGAACGGGCGCGCTGCGTGCTGCTCTCCTGCGGGCCGCACCCGATGCTGCATGCAGTGGCCCGGCTTGGGCGCAATTTTCAGTTGCCTACATTTTTTAGTCTGGAAGAGCACATGGCCTGCGGCATCGGCGGCTGCGCCGGCTGTGTAGTGAAAACGGTTGAACAGGGAGAAGAAAAATACCGCCGTGTCTGTGTCGATGGCCCTGTTTTTCCAGCGGATCTGCTGCCCGAATTCGCATGAGCGCCGTCGGATGATAAGTGGCCCGAGGTTTGCTTTCTGAAACAGACTGGCCCTGATGATCAGGCGCATTCAATGTTTCGGGGGGCAATATGGCAACAGACCTACAGCAGACCATCAATGATCAAGTAGCACTTCTGGATCAGAAAAAACAGCAAATCAAAGACAATCAGGCCAGATATTATCGCTTGCTCAATGCCATTCACGAAGTCTATTACAGCACCGATGCAGCGGGTAATATGACTGAAATAAGCCCGTCAATCGGCACCATCGCCGGTTACGACTGTCAGGAAATTGTCGGGCGCTCGGCCACATTCTTTTATAAGCATCCAGAGGATCGGCAAACTTTTCTACACATGTTGCAACAGCAGGGCTTTGTTACCGATTATGAACTGGAACTGTTGCATCAGGATGGCCATACCATCCATGTCTCGGCCAATGCGCATATGCAGTTTGATGATCAGAAAAATGTGATTGGCGTCGAGGGCATGTTGCGCGACATCACCGAGCGCGTGGAGCTGCAGCTGAAGCAACTTAATGATCATCTGGAACAGCGGGTGGCTGAACGCACAGCGGAACTGGAGGCGCAAACCCGGCAGTTGCAACAGCTATTGCAGGCCATTGAGCAGTCAGCCGAAGCATTTATTATCACCGATCGCAGCGGCAAGGTGGAATATGTCAATCCGGCATTTGAAACGATCAACGGCTACAGCTCCGATGAAGTGAAAGGGCGGACATTGTCCCTGCTCAATAGCGGCAAACACGACAGCGATTTTTTTCATGCCATATGGAGCACGCTGCGCAGCGGTCAGGTGTGGGAAGGCACCATCACCAACCGGCGAAAGAATGGCTCTGAATATCCGGCCTTGATGACCATTGTGCCGATTCAGGATGGTGGCGGGATCGAATTTTACGCCGCCATCCAGCAGGATATGAGCGAGTATGAAAAGCTCGAAGCCCAGTTTCGCCAGGCCCAGAAAATGGAGGCGCTAGGCACCATGGTGGGCGGCATCGCCCACGATTTCAATAATATGCTGGCCGGTTTGTTGATGCATATCTATCTGGTCAAAAAACATATTCACAACCCTGATCTGGCGCTGGAAAAGCTCGAAATGGCTGAGCAACTTGGCTATCAGGCGGCAAAAATGCTCAAGGATATGCTGATCTTCTCGCGCGACGAAGAGGGTGAAAAAGAGACGTTGAACCTCAATGAGATGCTACAGGATAGCATGCGTATGTTGCGTGTGTCGATTCCTGAACATATCGGCTTAAGTCTGGATGTGTGCGATCAGGATTTGCCGGTATTGTGCGATGTGACGCAATTCCACCAGGTGATGATGAATCTGTTGAATAACGCCCGTGATGCTATGGGCAAGCAACCTGACGGGAACATTCATATCACGCTGGAGCATTTTGTTCCCGGCCAGGATTTTGCCGATAATCATCCCGATGTGCATGATGAATGCATGGCAAAACTCACTGTTCGCGATAATGGCGGCGGCATGCCGGAAACGGTTCTGGCAAAGGTGTTTGATCCATTCTTCACCACCAAAGCAGCTGGCTACGGCACGGGTTTGGGCTTGTCGATGGTATTTGGCTGTACTCAGAATCATGGCGGCGTCATTGAGGTGGAATCAGAGCCGGGCATCGGCACCTGCTTTCATATTTATCTGCCGCTGGTTGAACAGGCCGCCCCCATCGACAGGCCGGCCAGCGACAGCGTCGCACAGGGCGACGGGGAGCTGATTCTGGTGGCCGATGATAATGAGATGATCTGCAAATTGTTGGTAGAAACGCTTGCAGCGCTGAATTATCGAACCCTGAGCGCCACCGATGGCGTGGAGGCGTTACGCCTGTTTGATGAGAATAGAGCCCATAACAGCAATGATCCGATCAGGCTGGCTATCCTGGATATGGTGATGCCGAAATTGAGCGGCCATGAAGTCGGGCGGCGTATTCACCAGTCTGCGCCGGCGCTGCCACTGATGTTTGCAACCGGGCATGCCGAAGAGGAGCCGATCCGGCAGGATATGGAGATATTCGATCATAGCTGCCTGATTGAGAAGCCGTTTAAGCTCAAGGTGCTGGCCGCTGGTATTCGAGCGCGCTTACATGAACAACAGGCTTATTAGTCGGTTAGTCTTTCATTTGCGCCTTTGTGTCTCAAGCTTGTAAAGTTCCGGATATGCCGGGTCAGGAAACAGGCGGATGAGCTGCATCGCCAAGGATGCGAACCAACGGTTGCAGTTGGTGTTCGTAATGTTTCCAGATCCCGATAGCGCCTGATGAAATCGGCTTGCGCACCTGCATAAAGCTGGCGGT
>JALUWF010000412.1 GCA_027019785.1 Mariprofundus sp.
CTTACTCTGCTTCAAAATAACGACTTATATTCATGCTGCTATTTTAATGCGATTGCCCTAGGTGAATGGTGAGACGAATCAGTGCTGAGTATAACAGCAGTGCTAAGCGATGAGGGAAAGTCAGAGGAATCGGAGAGAGGAGGCAAGCCTTTTTCCGAAAAGGCTTTTGGATTTACTGTGGAATGCTTGAGTTTGTTGAACCGGTGGAAATTTTCCACCAGTTCCTTTTTCTCAGGCTTTGTAAGCTCGATAATCCAGCGCAGGCACATGCAAGAAAGATTCAAAATTATCCGGCGTGATCACCTCTGTTGTGCAATCCGGGTATGCCTGCATAAAAGTCCTGGAGAACCTTGCTTTGGCTTTGGGATTCCATTTAAATTCCCATGCGGCAAATTGCCCGTCTCGCTCCTCAAGGTAATCTACCTCCTGCTGTGCCTGCGTACGCCAGAAATATCTGTTGGCTTGAATTCCCTTGGCAGACAAGCATTTCATCCGTTCACAAATCAGAAAGTTTTCCCATAGCGCGCCAATATCATTGCGTAAGCCTGGCGGGTTAAAATTGTGAATAATGGCATTGCGAATGCCGTTATCGTAGAAGTATATTTTTCGGCTTTTCTTTAATTCGGTGCGCAGGTTGCGGCTTAACGACCCCAGTCGAAAAAGAATAAATGCTTTTTCCAGCAAGGATATGTAACGCTCCACCGTAGCCTGATCAAGACCGGACATGCGCCCCAGTTCGGCATACGAGACCTGCTGCCCCAATTGAAAGGCGATCGCCTGCACCAGACGTTCAAGACGATCTGGCTTCTGAATATGCTCCCAAGTCAAAATATCCTTATACAGATAACTATCTGCCAGTTGAGATAACAGTGCAGCTTCATCTCCGGGGTTTAAAATAACATCCGGGTAATAACCATAGACCAGGCGATGATGGAGTAAGCGACGCTCTTCAATCACACCATGATGCTGAGTCATTTCTCGCCATGAAAGCGGATAAAGAAAAAATTCCCACTTGCGACCGGTTAATGGCTCGTTGATTCGATTGGCCAGTTCAAAAGCAGATGAGCCGGTGGCCAATACTTTGACCTGATCGCATTGATCCACAATCAATTTGAGGCACAAACCGATATTCTCAATGCGCTGCGCCTCATCAATGATCAGCAGGCGGTGCGAACCAATCAGGTTTTTTAGTTGCGAAGAAGTTGCATTTGCCAATAGCTGCCGAATATCTGCTTCATCACCATTCCACCACAGCACCGGGGTATCCTGCGTATCAAATTGACTGGCGATATATTTCATCAAGGTTGTTTTTCCGGTTTGGCGCGCACCAAACAGAGTAATCACCTTCCGGTCACCCATCCTATGCAGAATCGTATCTGTAATATCTCTTAATATCATATAATCTCCGATACTATTCCAGTATTATTGTGATAATACTGGAATATATTCAAGAAATTCAATGATGCAAGGGGTGAGTTATTCCTTTTTTATCCCTCTATCTCTCGCCAAGACGCCAAGAGCGCCAAGTAAACCTTTTTTAGTTTTTGCTCTTTTTGCTCTTCCTCTGCGTGCTCTGCGAGATCATTGCTTTTCAACCCTATATCTCTCGCTAAGTCGCTAAGAACGCCAAGAAAACCAATTTCTATTATTCTAGCCTTTCTTTGCGCTCTCTGCGGCAAGGTGACAACGCTTGCGTAAGAGAGGGTGCCCTGGGGTGCTCTGCGGGAGAAGCCTTTCTAGTCTTGCTGTTCTTCTTCCTCTCTGCGCATAATACCCTCCCGGATGAATACATAAATCACGGCCAAAAATCCGGCTACGAAGGCGGAGAGAATCACAATCAGGGAACGCTTCGGCTTGGCTTTCCTGTCCGGGGCCACAGCTTTATCGATCACCTGAAAAGCAAACTCTTTCTGGGTATTGGCCAACATGGCTTTCTTCTGCTGCTGGCTAATCAGCTCGAACAGGGCCTGGCGCATATCCGCCACATGCGTGCGCGACAACTCCTTGTTGAGATAGTGCAGGTTGCCATTGCTGCGACTGATCGCCTGTTGGCGCAAAAATTCATTCAGGCGGTTAACCAACATATTGGCCCAGTCGGCTGCCAGTGCTGCATCTTTCCATTCGATACTGACCGTCACCAGCCCTGAATCTTTATCTTTACTCACCGACAGCAGACCACCTTTGGTGAACAGGCGATAGGCATCCCATAAGCCCGGTTGTTTTGCCGGATCATCTTCCTTCCAGCCCTTTTTATCCGCATCCCAGTCATCCGCAAACAGGACAGGCATCAGTTTCTGATCCTTGATAAACTGCCACAAAAATTCACGCGATTTCAATACAGCCAGATTCTCTTCGACGCTACCGCCGCCGCCAAGTGAAATGCCCGCCATTGAAGCCAGCCCGCCAAGGCCGCCGAGCGCGGAAGAGATTCCGCCGGATTTGCTCCCCTCATCGGAAACCGGCGCCAGCACCACTTCGGCGCGATAGATATTAGGCATCGTCAACGAGATCCCTGCCGCCAGTAGCGCCACGGCAAACACCACGCCGATAATCAGCTTTCGTTTGCCCCAGATCACCCTCCAGTATTCGAGCAGGTCGATCTCATCCTCTTCCTGCATACCATACATGGCCGCAAGCAGGCGAGGATCCATAGGGTAAGGCTGAGATGGCTCGTTGCTCGCCACTCGCTTCCCATTGCTGCTTTCTCGCTGTTCATGGCTCGTTGCTGTTTTGTCGTTACTCATTTCTCTTTTTCCTTTTTAACCTTATCTCTCGCAAAGACGCCAAGAGCGCCAAGAAAACCTTTTCTGAGAGGAGGGGTCAGGAGAGGAGGGGTCAGGACTCGTTTCGCGCATTATTGCAGAATACCGAATAGCGCTTCGGTGATATTTTTCATATCCTGAACAGAAGCGCACTCTATTTTATTTTTCAGACGATGTTTGGCGACAGCACGAACCTGATCAATAATCGCAACCACCGGTTTCCCCTGACAGACAACTGCAACTGTAATCGGAGGATGCGGCTTTGCGGCCGATGAGAATGGAACAACAACCACGGTTTTCCGCAACTCATTAACCGTATCATGCGATAAAACAATACAAGGTCTTGTCTTTTTTATTTCCGAACCCTGAGTTGGATCAAGGCTGACCCACCAGACATCGCCACGCTTAACAGGCTTATTCTTCAACGGCATCCTCAAATGATTGCCATTCGTCAATATCGCGATTTAACGCTTCATCCTGATTTGCGGCAAGACACGCCGCAGCAAGCGCACGATTTCGCTTCTCCAGTTCGTGCTCAATCAATGACGATATTACACTGGATCGCTTTCGGGGGGGGATTGCCGAACGGAATCGTTCTGCTATGTCATCAGGTATAGATAATGTTATCCGCATGTATGCATTATGATTTATGCTGTATGCATGTCAATCTTTTCTGAACGGCCTTCCCGGGCTGAGGGGTCAGGGTTGCGACCGGGTCATCGCGACCGGGTCAGGATTGACAATTGGGTATTCAGTGTCGGTATCAGACATGAGTTCTTGCGTTGTTGTTTCATCATGGTTTTGTCAATATCCCCAAGCCTTGCCCTGTAAACACAGCTTCCCTCACGTCAAAAGAGACTGTTCAGACTATCCCCTTCCATGAGAATTGTGAATTGTGAATTGGGAATTATGCGGTTTTTCTTTCCAGGAATCGAATCCGATCCTCATGCCCTTCCACCTTGTTGATCTTCGCATCCAGGCTATCATGGGACGTTTGGATAAGCGCCTGAAGTTCCCGTTTATCCTGCCGGATCTCAGCGCGATGTTCATGAATCATATGCTCAAGTGTGACATGGCCTTCCAGAACAAGATCGAATTTTCCGTTGATATCTTTAAGGATTACTTCCAAATGACTTTTTTCATCACCACTCAAATCCAACCTCCAAACGCTTTGCAGATGCTAAAACATCTGTTTCCTGTTGCCAATCAGTTGCCGGTGCCACTTTCAGAATACTAAATACGTAGCAATCGTTCCATAAGAAATACGGCCAAATCACGGCGGCTATCCACAACGGCAACGACATGCACAGTATTGCCGAGAATTCGGTAGAGAACTCTCCAAGGTTTTTCCGTCAACTGCCGATATTGAAGAACGCCAATATCAAGTAGTTCAGGAACAATCACGCCTCGATTTGGCATGCTGGACAGCTTTTCAGCCTTTCGCTCAAGGCGGCAAACGATCTCCAAAGCGATATCAATTCCATCTTCTTCCGCTATGAAATCGGCAATATCATCAAGATCAGCGCTAGCGACATCTGCCCACGACACATCATATTCAACCATTGTCTTTTTTAGCATTCAGCCGTTTTTTAAGCTTATCAAAAACTTCCGCCTGTGCTGTTAATCGACCATGCTGAATATCGTCTTCTCCCTGCACCATCAACCGTAACAGTGCGAGTGATTTTTGTTGGCGCTGATATTGAGAATAATCTGCAATCACTACGGAAGCCCGGCCATTTTGGGTCAAAATCAGTGTTTCGGTATCTTCTTTCAGTGCTTTGATTTTCTGGCTGGCAGCGGCTTTGAACTCAGTCAGGCTGATGATTGATTCATGCATAATCGACTCCTTATTCAAGCTTAATTCGGACAGTATAAACCACAATAGGGTCAAGTCCAGGGTCGGAATGGTGAATGGTGAATGGTGAATGTGTCGGTGCCAGGCATGAGTTATTGAGTTGTTTGACCATGATCTCTTCTTCTTTCTCCTCTCGCCCTGTATAGCTCCCCTCGCATCAAAGGGTCAGATCTTTTCGATAGAATCGGGTAACTTTTTTTTTATAAACGGTTTAGGCACGTCTCATGCCTGGCACCGGTATTCGGACGACGGACAAGGGATCTGTTGCGGGCAAAGGGACAAGTAAGGACGCGATTTATGAATAGTGCAGGCAAACATAGCGATGACCAAGAGTCTTCCAAAAATCGGAGAACTGTTTAGTTTGTGGAATAAGTATTAAAGAGTTGAAAAAATAACGGGGGTATCACCCTTATGCAAAATACAATCGAAATTCAGTGTCCTGGTGAAATCATGCTTGATCTGCACCTTAACGAAGATGAGTTTGGGGACTTGGTGAAGGAAACGAGCGCTATTACGCTTATTAGAGATGGTCGTATTACTTCAGGTATGGCAGCCGCATGGCTGGGCATCCCGCGCGTGCGTTTTCTGCTGAAAGCCATGCAAGATGAAAGCGTGGCACTGCTTTGCGATACGGATCATGAGTTTGCCAGGGAAATATCACTTCTGTGATCGTTTATTCCAACACAACACCTTTCATTGCTGACAGGGTAATCATTGATGAACGCATTGGTCGCCAGGTTGCCGAATATTTGGGTTTAAATATCACGGGTACATTGGGTGTACTCATCAAGGCTAAGTCTCTCGGGTTGATTTCTTCTTTTTCCGAGGCTGCAGTGGATATGCAGCAACAGGGAATTCGATATAACCAAAACTTGATAGCACGCCTTGCTGCTTATATTGATGAGAAGTGAATGAAGTGTATTCAGTAAACTGTCCCCATAATCTTGAACAAGGGGATAAAGAAGAAAAATGATGATAGGTGCCCAATTGTCAAGCTTGGCTCGGTCGCAACAAAAGCTAGAAAGTAAAGGCCTGATAACATTATGCCTCTCGGGCAGTTCGGTTCATAATGACCGATAGGCCACAACAGGAGGTGTGATATGAACGCATATTATTCAGGCATAGATCTGCATTCAGACAACAATGTCACCTTTCAGAACCTGACTGCCCGTAACACAGGTGGTCGCATCCGAGGCGATGACGTAAAGCGGTTAACCGATGAGGATATTTACCGACTATTTCAGGAGGTTCACCTGGCTATGGCCGCTATCGCCAATCTGCATGTGATCCAAGTGCTGAGCAATGAAATCAGCGTGTTGGAAAAGGAGATCAACAAGGAAGTCCGTGAGGATAAACTGCTTGATTTACTCTTGAGCGTCAGTGGTATTGGCCAGATTCTCGGACTGACTATTTTGCTGGAGACAGGCGATATCAATCGATTCGCCCATGTCGCGAGCCATCAAGGGGTTGGTGTGAAGCCACGAGGTCTGTTCTGATCATTTGGACACGACATGGAACCAAAAGTTTTGACTCGGGCCATCCATAGCCCTCGGGCTAGAGCCCGCCTTACGGGCGTCCAAACGGCTGTCCTGCCTTTTTGTCTGGGGCGACAATGTCGCCAGGGGCGTAGGGCAATCTTGGCTTGCCATGAACCATGCCGCCTTGATCCTGATGGGTGACTGGTGCGTTTTGCAGCTGTGCAAACGCAACCCACCTGATTGAAAACCTGGGTGCGGTAAAACAACAGACTCTACGGCAACTGATTTAGCCGTTGAATGAAACGGTAAAAAAACCTTTGTCGTCTATTGACACGAGGCATAATGGGGGACCCCAGTCTTTTGCAGGCTTTTTTATTCATAAGTAAACATTTCCTGCATTTTATCACAAATCTGGAGTTGCGTGTTTTTATCCATGTCCCCCAAATATTTAATCAACCGTGTTTTATCTGTGGCTCGTATTTGATCCAGCAGTATCAAACCCTTTTTGCCTTCAAACTTGCAAGAAATACGGCAAGGGTAGGCAAAGCCTTTGGATGTCATGGGGGCAATCAACACCGTGCCCAAACGCTGCATTTCATCCGGCGAAATGATAACGCAGGGTCTTGTCTTCTTGATTTCATGACCTTGTGTCGAATTGAGTTGAACCAACCAAACCTGAAAGCGTGTAAACCTTGGCTTTACCATTCCCAACCTTCCACTTCTGTATCACCAAGCAGGTCAGCCTCCAACCACTCCTCATCAAGTGGCTCTACGCCATATTTCTTGTGGGTAGCCTCAATTGCCTCTGCCCAGCCTTCACGTGGTTTGCGATGCATAGGTTTAAGCATAATAATATTATTTTCTACACTTAGATCCAAAGTATCATCTACCTGGCATTGATCGAGCACCTTTTTAGGGATACGAATACCTTTAGAATTACCAATTTTCACAACATTCACTTGCATGATGCGCTCCCTGGAACGTAATTACATTTGTAATTATGTTTGGAATGAAAAACAAAGTCAAACTCATACGTGATTTGCAAACACCTAGCGTTTAAATTTCCCCGACTTACCACCGCTTTTTTCTTCAAGTTGAATCGCTGTGATGCGCATGCCTTTATCGACGGCTTTGCACATATCGTAAATGGTTAGTAACGCAGTGCTGACTGCCGTGAGTGCTTCCATCTCCACGCCCGTTTTGCCATTGCATTTGACCGATACTTCCACTTTCAGGCCGCAGTTTTCTTCCAGTGCCGCAAATGACACATCAATGCCGGAAAGCATCAGCGGATGGCACATCGGAATCAGATCCGGTGTTTTCTTGGCGCCCATCACAGCAGCCACATCGGCCACGGCCAGCACATCGCCTTTTTTCAGCTTGCCCTGTTGGATATGTTCAAGCGTTGTCTGCTGCATGTGGATTTCGCCGCTGGCAATCGCGATGCGCGTGGTCACATCCTTGGACGATACATCGACCATGCGAACACGGCCTGAATCATCGAAATGGGTTAGATTAGTCATGAAACATCACCTTTATTTGCTGGTCTGGATTTCCGCCTGCACGGGAATGATGTGGTAAAGAGGTCAATAGCTTACCTTGCCTTATATGCCAATGTTGATGTGCCAGAACATGTGCATCTTCAGCATCATGGCTAACCATTAATACGGGGATTTGCAAATGCTCCTGCATTGATTTTAAACGTAATCGTAAACGCTGGCGAATAGCAGGTGCCTGGGCTGAAAAGGGTTCATCCAGCAATAACCCGGATGGCCGCTTATAGATGGCGCGAGCCAATGCCACCCGTTGCGCCTCGCCGGTGGAAAGCATGTGGGGTTTGCGTTGCATCAACGGCGTGATTTCAAACATTTCGGCCAGTTCCGCCAACCATGCGGTGTCCATCGATTCCGCCCCCAGAACGATATTCTTTTCGATACTCAACCATGGCAATAACGCCGTATCTGTCCAAACACAACCCAGAGAGCGCTGCTGTGGCGACAGTTCGAATCCGGCTGTGCTATCCAGATACATTTTTCCGCCCAACTGCAATTGGCCGCCAGCCGGTTCCAAACCGGCCAAACAGCGCAGCAGGGTTGTTTTTCCCGCCCCATTCTCACCGGAAATGATGATGAACGCATTCAAAAAGCTCGCATCCACCTGTAACGCCAACGCGCCCATCCGAGCTGTGATTTTAATACGATTCGATTCGGATTTCATTGGCTGACTCCCATATCAGGCCCGTGCCGGTTGACCATATAAACCAGCGATAACATCACGAACGAAACTGCCAGCAGAATCAGCGCCAGTATCCACGCTTGATCCGTCTGCTGCATTTCGACCATATCGAACAGGGCAATGCTCGCCACCTTGGTTTCACCCGGAATCGAACCGCCTACCATCAGCACCACGCCAAACTCCCCCATGGTATGGGCAAACGAGAGCGCTGCCGCCACCAGCACGCCGCCTTTGGCCGCCGGCAACATCACCTGCAATAAAGTCTGTTTCAAATTCAAGCCTTGCGTACGCGCCATTTCCAACCAGTTTACAGGAATAGCACGCAACGCCTGCTGCACCGGTTGCACAGCAAACGGTAAACTGTACAGCACAGAGGCAACCACCATACCGGAAAATGAAAAGGCCAGTGAACTGTCGAAAATAGATTGCCATGCCCCGCCCACAATTGAATCCGGTGCAATCATCACCAACACGAAATAACCCAGCACCGTTGGCGGCAACACCAGCGGCAAGGCCACAATAACCTCCAGCGCAGTGCGGCCTGGAAACGTTTTGAATGCCAGCACATATGCCAGCGGTAATGCAATCAGTAACAGGATGACCGTCGTCACCAAAGCCAGTTGCAGGGAGATGAGCAGTGATTCAATCATCATAGATTCCATAAAAACGTAACCGCTCCGGGAATATATCATCACGCTGCGCGGCTGAAGCCGCACCTCCATAGGAGGCAATCGCATGCTGATTGTAGTACGCTACGAGCGTACGAGGTGCGACTTTAGTCGCGCTTGTCGCATTCAATTTTAACGGATTATTCTTAATATACTGATACACCAAGCGAAAATATTCTTCATCTCGAATAGGTTTATCATAATAGTCCTTTTCCCAGAACGTGCCTCGCCTTCCCAGCATATCATTGATTCCTTTGGCACTGGCGGCTTTTACGCGTTGCATCACCACGGACAATTTGTGCAATGGTTTGATCAGCAGGTGAACATGATTGGACATAATTGCGAAACAGATCAGGTCATACAAATCGCCATTTTTCGCTTTCACTAATTCGAACAGGAATTGCAATACATCGCCTTGTAAATATGCGCCTTGCCTAGAAACATCCAGATATTCATCCATAGCCATCTGATTTTCACGATTCGGTCGGTTTTGAGACTCCAAACGCAACAAGAAACTATCCGTGCTATCGGCTGTCCGAAAAGTGATGAACTGATAGTAACCGTTCATATCAAAATGCGTTAAATGAGCATGTTTCATTTCAACAGCAACACCGCTTGATGTTCGTTAGCTGCAAGCTGTATTCATCTTGAGCCATACCATCACCTGGAAGTGCGTCTTCAGGCGCGCCTGCTCCGTGGCACTTTGGCGCGGCTAAAGCCGCACTTCCTGGTGTTATTGTTCCTTGTTGAAGCGTTTTTAGAAAAACTCGCGATAGTTTTTTTTCGGTGAGACGCACGCCACTATAATTAATTTCCGCAATATGAAATTTACCTTTATTCACCGGTACAAATCCGGCATCGACCAAACCCTTATCCACCATCATGGCAGCCTGCATGGCATTTTGTGCGTAAACGAATTTATGCTTCAGGGTTTGCCAAAGCCCCTGCTTTTGCAGTACGGCTCTGGCGGCTTTGCCAAATGGAGCGACATCGGGATTGGCAATGGCAATATGCCTAATGGATGGATTTGCGAGCACACTGAGATCTGAAATCACTTGTTTGCCAAGCTTCACACCAAGATAACCCTTACCTACCTTAAATTGTGCCATCGCCTTGTGCTGCTGCATCAATAATGCTGGTCTCTCCTGATCCGCCGCAATAAACAGATCAAACGGCGCGCCCTGCACAATCTGATTATACAAGCGTCCGGTAGAGCCCGGCACCAGCCGAACCGTCACATGGTGCGCTTTCTCAAAGGCGGATGCCTTCTGCTGCATGGCCGGATACAAACTCGAAGCCACCGCCACAGTCAGTGTCTCAGAAGCAAATGCAGGGGCAGGTAAAAAACAAAAGATCATTAGCCACAGATGAACGCAGATAAACGCAGATAAAACCTTTATTGCAGATTTTGCCTTATATCTGTGTTCATCTGTGTTCATCCGTGGCTGAAAATGCATGTTAGCCGCCGATGTGAATCATGGAGCGTTTTTGGCTGCCGGCATCGAAATCATACAGACCTATCTCCGGCTTGATCATAGCCGAGCGTAAAAACACCGCGCTAATATCTTCATCGCTGCCACCACTGCGGATCAGATCGCGCAAGTTCAGTTGATGATCGGCAGGCAGACATGAGCGCAGGCCTCCATCGGATGTCAGGCGCAAGCGATTGCAGCCTTCACAGAATCGTTCGGACATCGGCATGATAAAACCAACTTCGCCTGATCCGTTTTTCAAGGGCAGATAACGCGCCGCTGTATTGCCAGTTTCTAACGATGCATCCACATCGACTCGCGCACGCACATCATCGCGCTGCAACACCTCATCAATGGAGATGTAATGTTGTTCCCAATCCATACCCTGCTTCATCGGCATCAGTTCAATAAAACGAATCGTGGCATGGTTGGCCGCCGCAAAATCAATCAGTTCGGCCACCTCTGAATGTTCATCACCGGCATTGATGCCGCGCATCAGCACCGTATTCAATTTGATTGGGAGCAGCCCTGCTGCTTTGGCAGCTTCGATGCCTGCCAGCACCGGTGCCAGTTCGCCACCCGTCAGTTTGCGGAAACGTAAGCTATTCAAGCTATCGATGCTGATATTGATGCGGCCAAGACCTGCCAACGCCAGATCATGTGCATATTTTCCCAGCAGTGTGGCATTGGTAGTCATGCTCAAATCGATGATACCGGGGATATTGGCCAGTTTTTCCACCAGCAGTGGAAAATCGCGACGCACCAACGGTTCACCACCGGTCAGGCGTAACTTCGTCACCCCCAATCCTGCCGCCACGCGGACAATGCGTTCGATTTCTTCGTAACGCAAAATCTGCGTGTGCGGCTCCGCCTTATACGCATCCGGCGCAGGCCGGCAGTAATCGCAGCGCATATTGCAACGATCCGTCACCGAAATACGCAAATAAGTAAGCTTGCGGCCAAAACGATCTATCAGTTCATCAGCAGCAGGTTGTCGCGCAAAAAAATGTACGGGTATTGCTTCAGTCATCACAATTTCCTTACGACCTGCATCGGGATAAATAATCTCGGCAGGTCGTATGCATCGGAACAATCAAGCGGTTTGAAATCGGAATAGCGCCGATAAAATTGCATGGCATCATCATTGAGCACATCAACAACCACAGCAACAGAAGCAACCTGCCCTTGTTGGCTTAGACGGGCGCAGCGGCGCAAGGCGTTGACAAACGTCACATCGCCCAATCCCTGCCCCTGACAGCGCACATCGACCGCCAATTGCCCCAAAACAAACACGGGCAATGGATAATGAGGGAGATGCCTGGCACTTTCATCGGGCAGGCTTTCATGCCGGATATGCGCAACGCTGAGGGTGTACCATGCGCAAATCTGTTTTTTCGCACCCTTTGGTACGCCAGCAGCAGGCAACACCCAGGTGTAGTTCACACCAGCGTCCATGCCTTGTCTGGCATATTGATGAAAAAAATTATTCAGGGCGTTTGAGCCGCAATCAAATGAAGTTCTGTCGTGCTTTGTTTTGTGCAGTGGAACGAATCGACGCAGAGGCTTCAAGGCTCAGGAAAAACCTTGTGCATCATGATCTGAGGCTGCTCTTTTCAACGTTTTACCGGGCCTAGAATCGAGTTCGCAAGCCGCCATAAAATGGTCAAAAGCGCGGCCGGACAGGGTAATATTCTCTTTTTCCTCAAGGACTGAAGCCGTTTTCTCACGAATCGCCTGCACCACGAATTCAGTTAAACTACGAGCGCCAACGAGCGTGGCTGCGCGCTCTGCATCTTGCTTGAGCGATGGTTGAAGTCGCATATCCAGACGGGCTGTAGCAGACATGGCATTTCTCCTTTGATAGACTGTTGAACAAATCATAACGTCATTGTTCATGTACTGCAATATTCCGTACTTTTAACTATTCAGATCGATACGATAATTCATAAGAAAACCCACGAGGTGCGACTTTAGTCGCGTAAACACCTGATTCTCATGCGCGGCTAAAGCCGCACCTCCAAGGCGAGCTGAATAGTTACCCGTACTTTTTCAGATAGACTTCTGGTAGCTGTTCAGATTGCCGTTGATTTCGCTTGCCTACACCCAGTTTTCCAGTTTCAGCCCCTCAATACGCTCGAACTCTTTGGTGTTATTGGTTAATAAAACCATACCTTCTGTCATCGCAACGGCTGCAATTTGGATATCATAGGCTCCGATAAAGGTTCCTTGATTGCGAAGATTGGCGCGGATTTTTGCAGCACATTTTGCTGCTTCCATGGAAAAACCTGTGACCGATAGCGGCGCAATAAAGTTTTCGAGAAAAGATGCATTACGTCGATGGGACTGGTTTTTCTCAAGGCCAAAATAAAGCTCAAAAACCACAATGGTCGGAATATGTAGCTGCACGAGCTTCATACGACGAAAGCGTTCAAACACTTCCGGCGGACGCTTGTTAATAATGTAAATGCATATATTTGTATCCAACAAGTAGTGTCTCATTAGCCTGCACTACTGATAAATCGTCGTGATGATTGCGCAGCTATCAATCCCAGTCACGCTCTTGCATGTCAGGCTGTTCTCGCTCTTCAGAAATTAAACCTTCCGGCATACTGTGGATGGCATCAAACCATTGATCCCAGGAATCCTCAATTGGCTCAAGAATCACCTTGTTACCGTCCCGTGATATATTCACTGCCTTACCCGGCATACGGAATTCTTTAGGCAAACGAACAGCCTGTGAACGGCCATTTAGAAAAAGTTTAGCAATCGACATGATGCACGCCTCCGCATATGTAATATACCAGAAGTATATATCAATTTAGTGTATTGTAAACTGATCGCCCCACTCATCACCCTATTCATGCCTTCGCCAGCAATCGTTTCATCTCCGGAACGCATGAACCGCAGCCGGTGCCGGCCATGGTGCATGCCTTGAGTGCATCAATGGAGTCCGACCCACCTTTGATGGCAGCTTTGAGTTCCAGTTCACCGACATTGTTGCAGGCACAGATGATTTTACCCTTGGTATCCTCTTTATTCACCGGGCCGCCGGGAGCCAGTAAATACGGACGCAATTCACCGACATCACGACTTTCGAGCATCAGTTTGCGTAACCATTGGGCTTCGTGAATATCGCCGCCGACCCAGCGCACGGCCATCAGCCGCCCGTCTTCCAGCCATGCTTTGCGATTGATGCCATGTTTTCGATCCGAATAGGTCAGGGTTTCGATGCTCCTGCCCTGCTCCAGCATCTGATCCAGCCGCTTGTATTTAGAGGCTTCCAGCGGTTTTGTACAAGCCAGATCTACCGAGGTCACCGGGTGATCACTACCCGCGCAGGAGACCACACCATAGGTATAACCCTCGATCATCTGCCTGCCCAATTCCAGTTTTGAGCCAGCCATCAGCATCATGCCACGCCATGCCGGCTCAAAACGTTCCACCTGTACCGCTGTATGCTTGAATTCCGGCTGTTTGGATACCGGGTCTACGGCTGTAAGGGTCAGACTATTAGCGCGCCCCTTGCGCGCAGTCATCCGACCCCAGTGCATGGGCAAAAACAGTATGTCGGGACGTATATCCCGGCTAAGCACTACCGGCACGATCACTTCCCCCCGTCTGGAAACAACACGCACCAGATCATCTTCGTCGATAGCACGATGCGCGGCATCATCTGGATGAATTTGCAAGCGAGGCAAGGGTAGATGTTGCATCAGCGATGGCACCTGCCCGGTCTTGGTCATGGTATGCCACTGATCGCGGATTCGTCCGGTGGTAAGAGAAAGCGGATACGCATCATCGGTAGGCTCAGCGACCGGCCTGTACGTCATATCGATAAAGCGCGCTCTATGGTTGCCTGTCTCAAACCGGCCATCCGAATACAGCCGTTTATCACGATTCGGCAGGGAACCCGCCAGATAAGGCCATTGCTGTGGTCCGTGTTCATCGAGAACAGCATACGACAAACCGGTGATATCAATATCCATATTGGCTGTGAGCGCACAGTGTTCGCGGAACACATCTTCACTCTTTTCGTATGCAAATGCGTACTGCCAGTCCCGCCCCAAATATTGACCCAGACGCAGAGCAAAATCCGTAGTGATTTTCCAGTCCGGACGAGTCAGACCGGGAGCCGGCAATGCCTGCTGTAAATGAGTAATGCAACGCTCGGAATTGGTCACACAGCCCTCTTTTTCCGCCCAACCAGCCGCTGGAAACAGGATATGTGCATAGCGTGTCGTATCGGTCGGGTGATATGCATCGGAGACCATCACCAGTTCGGCTTTTTTCAAAGCAGCTTCGGCACGTTTGGCATCGGGCAGAGAAACAATCGGATTGGTACAGGCAATCCACACAGCTTTCACCTTACCGGACTCCAGAGCATCGAACAGCTCGGTTGCTGTCAGCCCCGGTTTTTCAGAGACTGACTCCACCCCCCAGAATGCGGCCACTTCTTCCCGCTGTGACGGATTGGTGTAATCACGATGCGCCGCCAGCATATTGGCCATGCCTCCCACTTCACGCCCGCCCATGGCATTGGACTGGCCAGTCAGAGAAAACGGCCCGCAGCCGGGCTGCCCAATCTGCCCCGTGGCCAGATGCAAGTTGGTTAAAGCGTTGGTCTTATCCGTACCCGATGTCGATTGATTCATGCCCTGGCACCAGAATGACATGGTTTTATTTTCGGCGAACCACAGAGCTGCCTGCACAATATCAGCGGCATTCACACCGCATATGTCTGCGGCCTTGCGTGGTGTCATACTGCGCACCTGCTTGCTAACCATATCAAAACCATGCGTATGTGCTTCGATATAGTCCTGATCGACCAGACCCTCCCAGATCAGTACATTGAGCATGGCTTGCAGTAACGGCACATCTGTCCCCGGCCTGATCGGCAAGTAGAGATCGGCAATGGAGCAGGTATCGGTGCGGCGCGGATCAGCAACCACAATCTTCAGCTCAGGATTGGCTTCTTTGGCCGCTTCCATGCGACGAAATACAATCGGATGCGCATAAGCCGGATTGGCTCCGATAATAAAATAGGATTCAGCCAGTTCGATATCCGCATAGCAGCCCGGCGGGCCATCAGCTCCGAATGCGCGTTTATAGCCGGCCACTGCCGAAGACATACACAGGCGCGAATTGGTATCGACATTATTACTGCCGATAAAGCCTTTCATCAGCTTGTTAAACACATAGTAATCTTCAGTCAGCAGCTGTCCCGAGATATAAAACGCCACTGCCTCGGGCCCATGCTCACGAATAATATCAGCGAATTTCCGGGCACCATGATCCAGAGCCGTGTCCCAATCCACCGGCGCAAATGGCGCATCCAGAGATGTACGCAGCTTGGGGCGCAGCAAGCGGTCTTCCGTACGCACAGTATGATGCAGTTCACGCCCCTTCGAGCAGAGCATACCCCGGTTGGTGGGATGGTTCTCATCTCCGCTTAGTGAGACAATACGCAGACCATC
>JALUWF010000413.1 GCA_027019785.1 Mariprofundus sp.
ACGAAACACCGCAATCATGGTGTCGCCGGCATTCACCGTGCGCGCCTGCGATGGCGGGATTTCATCCAGTTTGCACACTTCAATCCAGTTCATTTCCGTAGCATTGCTCATTTACGCTTCCACCCTTACCGGAATATCAATCGGTGTATATTCCGAGAATTTTATGTCGTTTGCTTTGGCTGCATCGTTAATGCGCTCAACCCACGGATCCTGATCCTGAGTGGACAGATATAACTGCAAGCGTTCCACCAGTGCTTTGCGATTGTCCACATCATCCACCACGACCGCCTTGATTTTTTCCAGACCAAGCCGCTGCTGCCATGGTGCACAGCGTTCGTTATGCCGCCCTGTTTCACGATAATGCTGCAAATAGGCTTTAGCGATTTCTTCCACTTCTTCGGCTGTTTCGACGATGCACAGCAGCTCTGTCGCCACCACATGCACGCCGCCATTGCCGCCCGTGCTGATTTCCCAGCCGCCATCGACACCGACAATGCCGATATCCTTAATCGTCGCCTCGGCGCAATTACGCGGGCACCCCGACACGCCCAACTTCACCTTGGCCGGGAACCATACGCGCTCCAGTTCTTTCTCCAGATGAATGCCGAGCGCGGTCGAATTCTGTGTACCGAATCGGCACCATTCGGAACCAACACAGGTTTTCACTGTGCGCAGCGCTTTGCCGTAGGCGTAGCCGGACGGCATATCGAGATCCTTCCAGATAGCGGTCAAATCTTCTTTTTTCACACCGAGCAGGTCGATACGCTGACCGCCGGTAATTTTCACGGTCGGCACATCATATTTCTTGGCGACCGTGGCGATTCTGATCAGATCATCCGGCGTGGTTTCGCCACCATAAATGCGCGGAATCACAGAAAACGTGCCGTCTTTCTGGATATTGGCATGCATCTTCTCATTGGCGATACGGCTGGTGCGATCATCTTCAGCATCTTCCGGCCAGGTCATGGTGACATAGTAATTGATGGCCGGGCGGCAGACATGACACCCCTCGCCTTCCCAATCCAGCACGTTCATTACTTCGCGCACATGGGTCAGCTTCTTGTTGCGAATCTGCTCCTTGACCTGTTCGTGGTTCAGTTCCGTACAGGCGCAAATCGGCTCATGATCGGATTCGACAAATGCTGTACCGAGGGTGGAAGCCAACAACTGATCAACCAGCCCCGCACAACCGCCGCAGGAACCGGCCGCCTTCGTGCAGGCGGTAATCTCTTTGCGAGTGGTCAGTCCTTCTTTGACGATGGAATCGACAATCTGTTTCTTGCTAACCCCATTACAGCCGCAGACGATCGTATCATCCGCCATGGCCGAGGCCTGATCCAGCCCGGAATGGCCAGCATCACCCAGCCCGGAAGCCGAGAACAGCAGCGTGGAGCGCAGCTCCGACACATCCTTGCCATCCTGCATCCACTGGAAAAAGGTCGGTCCGTCGGCGGTATCGCCAAACATCACCACGCCCTTAATCTTGTCATCCTCAAGAACCAGCTTTTTATACACGCCGCCGATTTTATCCATCAACTCAATCACATCGGCACCAGGCGTACCCATGAAATCACCCGCCGAGAACACATCCACACCGGAAATCTTCAGCTTGGTGGAGACCACCGACCCTTCATAGGTTTTCAAACCCTGACCGGTAATCATATGCGCCAGCGTTCTGGCCTGCTCAAACAGCGGCGCGACTAAACCATAGGCAATGCCGCGATGCTCGGCACACTCGCCCACCGAATAAACCGATGGATCCGTCACCGACTGCATATAGTCATTGACCACGATACCGCGATTGCAAAACAGGCCGCAGTCTTTGGCCAGCGCCATGTTCGGGCGAATACCGACGGCCATAATCAGCAGATCACAATCCAGCGTTGAGCCATCCTTGAATTTCAGCCCGGTCACGCGCGGCTCGCCCAGCACTTCTGTGGTCAGGGTCGAGACCTTGAACTTCATGCCCTGCGCTTCCAGATCGGAGCGCAGCATTTCGCCAGCGATAGAATCCAGCTGCATATTCATCAGCGTGGCCTGATCGTGAATCACGGTCACATCCATGCCCAGATGCAACAAGCCCTTGGCCGCTTCCAACCCCAGCAGCCCGCCGCCAATCACCGCTGCCTTTTTATAAGTCTTGGCCGCTTCCACCATGGCATCGCAATCATCAATATCGCGGAAGGCCATGACGCCCTCTTTATCATGCCCCGGAATCGGAATAATAAACGGATTGGAACCGGTGGCGATAATCAGATTATCGTATGCCACTGTGGTGCCATCTTCTGCCACCACCTTGCGATAGCCGCGCTGAATTTCCTTGATACGCTTGCCCATATGCAGGGTGATGCCATTATCGGCATACCACTGTTCATCATTAAGGATGATCTCATCAATGGTGGTATCCCCGGCCAGCACCGGTGAGAGCATGATACGATTGTAGTTGGGATATTTCTCTGCACCGAAAATCGTAATATCAAACATGTCCGGGTTGGCATCGAGAATTTCCTCAATCGCACGCACACCCGCCATGCCATTACCAATCATTACCAGCTTTTTCTTCGTGGTCATTGTGTGGTCTCCATTTGTCAGGGATCAACCTTGCCCGGACTAGATATATGAACTATTCAGCTTCGGAACAGCACTAACTCCCAAAGGTACGGCCCGAATGTACGGCTTTAGTCGCGCATTTACGCAATATTTGGCGCGGCTGAAGCCGCACTTCCTGGATATACTGAATAGTTACGATAATTTATAAAGCAAGCAGCATTCCAATACATCAATGGCGAATAGCACCACTTTTCAGCCACAAGCCACCAGACTATGCATAAATAATGCCCATCCGAGATTAATAATTAGGCATGATCCGACCCCGAACACAATAATCCACCATCATCCGTCGATACAGACGCTTGGTGTTGAACCCATATTAATATAAAAAGTGTAAATAGTATGATTAAAGAAAAAATAGCTTGAACCGATAGATGAGCCGGATAGGGTGCCGATCGACTAAGAATAATCCTTATGTAGAACGAGGCTGGCATGTATTTAACCACGGGCGAAGCCGCCAAAGCGTGCGGCGTAAAACTGAACACCATCAAAAACTGGATTCGCCATGGCGACATCACCGCTATCAGGACACCGGGCGGTCACTGGCGCATCCCGAAGACCACATTTATGGCGTTCATGGACACGTTCAACTCCCCGGCCACACCATCGGATACGGCCTCCGACATCACCAAAAAACGTATTCTGGTCATTGATGATGATATCGCCGCCCATGACCTGATCGTCGGCGCACTGGACATGCACGGCAGTAACTATGACCTGCATTCGGCTCATGACGGCTATTCCGGCCTGATCGAAATCGGCCGCCTGCAACCGGATCTGATTTTACTGGATATTATGATGCCCGATATCAATGGTCTGGAGATCATTCACCGCCTGAAAGCTGCAGACTCGCCACTGCCCGGGGCCAGGGTCATCGCCATCACTGCCGCCTCAGACAGGCGACTGGTGGTCAACCGCATTCGCAACGCCGGCATTGAAGCGCTGTTATTCAAGCCGCTGGATATCGAGGCGTTGATCGGCACCGTGAGGTATGCACTGAGCAATGAGATCC
This sequence comes from Mariprofundus sp., assembly GCA_027019785.1. GTDB lineage: Bacteria > Pseudomonadota > Zetaproteobacteria > Mariprofundales > Mariprofundaceae > Mariprofundus. The sequence goes on from JALUWF010000413.1 coordinate 3,623, forward strand.
ACGATCAGGCACTGAATGCAGGACTGGGGATCTAAGCCATGTCCACAATAGTCATGGTGGACGATGATCCCATCCTGCTGGACCTGTACTACGAAGTGCTATCCGAAAATTTCAATATCCTGACAGCATGTTCGGTTGCTACAGCCATTGAAGTGCTGGCCACCGGCCAGGTGGATGCAGTGGGCTGCGACTACCACCTGAACGATGGTTCCGGCATGGATATCGTGGAATGGATCGCTGCCCATCAGCCCGAGTTGCTGAACAAAACCGCATTGATCAGCGGCGAATTAAAGCCGCCAACCCACGGATTCAACATTCAATGCCTCTACAAACCCGTAGAGATGGAGACATTACTGGAGACATTTGATGCATGGACGACAACGACAACCAACGAACAGGATGGCGATACACATGCCGCATAAGATCAGCGTGAGATTCCCTCTGTTTCTGGCCGCTCTGCTCACCATCCTGTCGGGCGCCGGTCTCTACTGGATCAATCTGCAAGGCAACAGACTGATTGAAGCAGATGAGGTTGAACGGGCCGTAACCACCGCCGATACGGCTACCAGCAGTCTGAAAAGCATTATGCTGGCCGGACGTGGCGACACCGCCCATACATGGCTCCAACGCATCACTGCGCAGCCATCGATCGATTTTGCCCGCATTTACCGCCCGGACGGCGTGGAAGCATTTCGCGATCTGAATACCGTTCATAAAGTGAACAGCTTTCTTGCAGAACAACGCTTCCACCGCCAGCTCATTACCGGCAGCCGTCACATTGATAGCTCGGTGCAGGCCGCCTTTGACAAGGTTACAGCCACAGGCAAGCGGACTGAAATCAGACAAGATGGACAGTTGACCATCCTCTACCCGATTCGGGCCGAGCAGGCTTGTCTGGCCTGCCACGGCTATACGGATAACATGCTCAGAGGCGTACTGATGCTGAAGATCCCTACTGTGGCAGCCAGTTCACGCATGCACGATCTGCTGTCCAGCGCCATACTGGCCTTTGTCACTGTCATCCTGCTGTTTATTGTAATTGCTGCGGTGATTTTCCGTAATGGCATCACCAGGCCGCTCATGGCCCTCAGTCATGCTGCCGAGACCATCAGCCAGGGCGAGCTGGCATACCGGATCCGCTCACAGCGCAAGGATGAGTTCGGCATCGTGGCCAACGCCTTCGATCACCTGGTTGAACATCTGGAGCAGGAGATCGAGGCCGAGATAGCGCAAAAAAGACGCCAGAAACTGCTGACCGAGGCTGTCATCAGCCTGTCGCGCCAGACTGCCAAGGAAGCGATTCTGAAACATGTTGGTGAACTGGCCATGGCCATGGTGCAGGCGCGCTATGCCATGGTGACCTATACCGACGCCAAGGGCGAGCGCCACCTGGTGCCGCTGGGCGTCAGTGAAGAGCAGACTGCAGCCATCATGCAGCAGCCCAGAGGCAGGGGCTTGCTGGGGCTATTCTGGCAGAAACATGAAGCGGTGCGGGTCAGCGATATCGCATCGCATCCGGACAGCATCGGCTTTCCCGAAGGTCACCCGCCCATGCACTCCCTGCTGGGCGTGCCGATTGTATTCGCCGGGGAAGTACTCGGAGCCATCTACCTGACCGATAAAATGGATCATGACGGCCCGGATCACGGCGCATTCAGTCAGGATGACGAAGATGCCGTTTCCGTTCTGACCTCAGCTTGCGCCATTGCCCTCTCCAACCTGCGCAACACACAATCGGAGCTGGCCAGCATAAACCGGCGCCTGCACGCCAGAGAGATTGAACTGGAACTGATGAACGAAGAGCTAACCCACGCCAACGAGGCCAAGAGCCAGTTCCTGGCCAATACCAGCCATGAACTGCGTACACCGCTCAATGCCATCATCGGATTTTCCGAGCTGCTCAAAAATCCGAGAATGGGTGAATTGAGCGATAAGCAGAAACGCTATGTGAATCATGTCCACGTCAGCGGCAAACGCTTGTTGACCATCATCAATGATCTGCTCGATATCAGCAAAATCGAAGCAGGCATGATGCTGATCGATGAAATCCCCTGTCATCCCGGCCACATTGCGGATGAGGTGATGCATGAGTTGGCACCGCTGGCCGACAGCAAACATATTGCCCTTACACTGGACAATAGCTGCCCGGATGATGAACAGCTCATGCTGGATGCCGGCAAGCTGCACCAGATTATTGTCAACCTGACCGGCAACGCCATCAAATTCACCCCGGAGGAAGGGCGGGTGAATATCCGGGTTAGCCTGGAAAAAAAGAGTCCGAACAAACCGGCTGTCATTGTGGAGATCAGCGATACCGGTTGCGGCATTGCCGTACAGGATCAGGAAAAGATTTTCGAGCCCTTTGTGCAGGCCAGCGGTGGGCTGAATCGCGAACATGGCGGCACCGGCCTCGGATTGGCACTGACCCGCCGCCAGGTGCAACTGCTGGGCGGCTCAATTTGGCTACAGAGCGAACCGGAACAGGGCAGTTGCTTTACGGTGTCGCTACCGGGAGAACCGGTCGGCGAGACCCATGCCGAGGCCAGGGCTGAGCAGCCGCAAGCGTTGGCCCATAGCGATGCCGAAGTGTCTGAAGTGATTCCATCGACTGGGCCACGGCCGAAGATCGTGGTGATCGATCAACAGGATGCGCGTGCCGAGGCCGTCATTCGCCTGATGGAGCAGCAGTGCTATGAAGCATACCGGACGGATATTGCCAACGCTGCCGAACAGTGTAATGCGCTCTGCCCCTATCTGATTATATTGGGTATTCCAGCCGAAGATGAACAGCTGCATCAGCACCTCAATGCGCTAAAAACCTACAAGCAGACACGCAGCCTGCCGGTGATTCTGGTCGGTGGCGCCCCCGAGTCGCTGGAGTTCTCGACCGGCCCGGTCGGTGTCATGGAGAAGGGCATCAAGCAGCAGGAGGTGCTGGATATTATCTCCCGCTACTGCCGTTTCATCCCCAACCATCCGGAGATGCCCTCCGTGCTGGTGATTGATGATGAGCCATCCGTGCGCGAGTTTCTCAGAGACACACTGGCAGCAGAAGGATTCAGGGTACTGTTGGCCCGTAACGGCCTTGAAGGCGTGCAGATAGCAATCGAGCGGGAACCGGACATGATTATTCTGGATCTGATGATGCCGCAGGTCAGCGGCTTCGATGTCATCCGGCAACTCAACCGGCACCCGGTTGCGGCCAATATCCCAATAGTGATCTATACGGCCAAGGATTTGACTCGCGAAGAGGCGCTCAACCTGGGTCGGGAAGCCGAACACATTCTGATCAAGGGCAGCAGCGGCAGAGCCGATCTGGTGCGGCAACTACAGCGCATGGAGCTGCTCTATCCGGCCCGCGCCCAGCTGATCGACCCGACTCTGAACTGTTTCAATATGCGTTATATGAACCGTCGCATTGATCAGGAGATCGCCAATGCCCAGCGCTACACACTCAAATTCTCGCTGCTACGCTGGCAAATTGATCAGTATGCCGCCTATGCGGAACATCACGGTGAGCGCTGGTGCATTGCTGCGCTGAAAGAGATCATGGAAATCGTGCGCGTGGTCACGCGCCGGGGCGATATCTGCGGCCGTATCGATGAAGCCGGCTTCCTGCTGTTTCTGCCGGGCATTGAGCCGGCCAACAGTCAGCGGGTGGCCGAGAAATTGCGCATCCGCATCCGCCAACATGTATTCCTGCTGCCTGAAGAGCAGACCGGCAAACTCACGGCATCTTTTGCAGCAGTGCATTTCGGAACAGATACTGATGACATGCAGGGATTGCAACGCCTGCTGGCAGAGCGGCTGAATGAAGCAGTAGAGGCCGGGGGAGATCAGGGGTGTTATGGAGATGAAATCTGATGGGAGTTGAAATCTGATGACGACAATATTGATTGTAGACGACAACCTGCTGAATCTGGAGCTGGCCGCCGACGTACTGGAACTGGCGGATTTCGATGTAATCACGGCTGACTCCGGACACGAGGCGATCACAAAGGCGGAGCAGATTCATCCCGACCTGATTCTGATGGATCTGCGCATGCCTGAAATGAGCGGACTGGAAGCCATGCTGGCATTGCATGGCAACGAGGCGACCCGCGACATCCCTGTGGCTGTGTTGACCGCATCGGCCATGAAGGGCGATGAGGAGCATTTGTTAGCAAGCGGCTTTTCCGCCTACCTGCAAAAGCCAATCGATCCATCCCGATTTGCCGATCAGATCGCTGCGCTGCTGCCCTGAAGGCCAGATAAAAATAACCCTGCAATAAAGGTGTTTATTGTTACGAAAATATTTGCACAAAAAAGGTCATTCCCGCGCAGGCGGGAATCCAGTGTGCGCATAAAGACTATGGATTCCCGCCTGCGCGGGAATGACGCTGTAAACTTACGTAACGATTTATACCTGTTCAGATAATGAGGTAATCACTGATGAAAATGGCCAAGGAAAAAGAACAGCTTAAAGACAACCTGATCACGCAGTTGAGTCAGGAACTGCCCGGCTGTAATATCCAGCATATTACTGCATTTGTTCAGCATGCACTATATGCCCATGCAGACACCTCCTTCGAAACGATCATACGAAACTTTCTGGGCTCGGGCATCCATGCCGGCAAGGTGCTGGCAACGCTGCTGCGTTGTGAATGGAGCAATATTCACTGGCTGTTGATCGATTCCCGGAAGCAGAATCAGTCCCTCTCCGATCAGGTTGCAGCCTTTTCTGGCTGCGTCGGTCATTATAACACCTTGCAGGCTGTAATCATCGAGGAGGCCGAATCGGTATGGGAAGCTTCTCTTGAAAGTGAAAAAACAGCCAGAGTGCTGGCCGAATGCAAGTTAAAATGGCTCCACGAACACGAAATCGAATTGCACAACTATTTCCAGGAAATACCCGTCCGCGCTAAACTGGAGCTACTGGACATCGCGGATGATGTCATGGATGTCAGGTTCTCTGCCGATGCCGGCATGGTCTTTGCCGCCTCGGATGATTTGAACACCGCCTATATTTCAGCCGGCGACTGTATGCGATTGACGGTGAACGGAGTGGAACGCCGAGGCAACCAGCTACGTCTGGTTATTGCAGGCATTGAATCGGATCTGATGTCCCGCAGAAACAATGTCCGCGTAGCCATGGACAAGATTGTTCCGATCACATTGCAGGGCAGGAAAAAAATCCAGGCGCATATTTACGATAAATCGGTGAAGGGGTTGGGCGTGCTGTTTCCGGAGAGTATAGGCGTCAAACTGATCAAGAGCGGCGACCTGAAAAGCGGCGACAGGATCCATTGCATCTGGCAACCGGGAGAAGTTGAATTCAAGATGCCGGCAACCGTCCGCTGGATCAAACAGCTGGGAGATGAATGCCGCGCCGGCCTGGAAATCACCCCGGATGAGGCTACGCGCATACACCTGCAACAGTTTCTGATGCAGTACCAGCGCAAAATCATATCCCGATT